>NZ_JBEPTK010000017.1 GCF_040549485.1 Constrictibacter sp. MBR-5 | reverse complement strand
CACCGGAACTCAACCCGGTCGAGAACGTCTGGCAGTATCTTCGGCAGAACTGGCTCTCCAACCGCGTCTTCCAAGACCACGACGCCATTCTCGACGCAGGCTGCGACGCTTGGAACAAGCTCGTCACCCAGCCCCAGACCATCATCTCGATCGGCATGAGAGACTGGGCTCACAGGTCACTAATTTCGGCCGTTGGTATAAGTTGCTCCTCGTCCATCGCCTGCCGACGATGCTCGGCATCCGAGCGACAGGGCGCGGCATCTCGCCGTCGATCGGGGACAAATCATGTGGAGCGCGCCTTTTGACAGGGTGGACCACGACCGGTTCCTGGTGGCCACGACACCGCCCGATCCGCAGCAGGCGCGGGCGGCGGGGGCGGTGGTTCTCTTTCTTCTCGTCACCCTGGCCGTGACCGCGCCCTTCGCGTCGATCCCCATAGCGAACAGCGAAGCATTCCTGCCGGCGTATGCCACCGCAGTCCTGATCAACGACCTGATCACGTCCATTCTGCTGTTTCTCATGTTCTCGATCCAGCGGTCTTGGGCGATGCTGCTTCTCGCGACCGGCTACCTGTTCGCTGCCCTGACCGCCGTTCCGTGGGCGCTGACCTTTCCGGGCGTGTTCCCGCCACTCGGTCCGCTGAACGAGGGCGTACAGGTCACCGCCTGGATCGCCGCGGTGCGGCGGGTCGCCTTCCCCGGCTTCGTCCTGTGTTACGTCCTGCTGAAGGACGCGCCGCTCATGTCGGCGCGGCGGCCTTCGGTTCGACGGATCGTCGCCTTGTCCGTGACGGGAGCCGTGGTGGCGACCATTGGCCTGACCTGGGCCTTCATTGCGGCCGACCAGATGATGCCGCGCTTCATGAATGATGCGCGCAACACCACGAGCCTTTGGATCTACGTGCCTTCGGTGGCGACGGCGCTCGGTCTCTTCACCCTCGCCCTGTTATGGCTGCGTCTCCGTTCGATACTCGACCTCTGGCTGTTGGTCGTGATTTTCACGTTCCTGGTCGAATTGCTCCTGCTCTCGTTCCTGAGTTCCGGTCGATTCAGCGTCGGCTGGTGGTCGGGCCGCTTCTTCGGACTGGTGTCGGCGACGGTCGTGCTGGTCGTGCTGCTCGCCGAGACGACGACCCTGCATGCGCAGCTCGCCCGCGCGCTCGCCACCGAGCGGCGCGAGCGCGAGGGGCGGCTGGCGACGATGGAGGCGTTGTCGGCCGCCATCGCGCACGAGGTGAACCAGCCCCTGGGCAGCATGGTCACCAATGCCGACGCCGCCCTGCGCTGGCTGCAGAAGCGCCCGCCCGATATCGAGGAGGCGCGCGCCGCGCTGGGGCGCATCATCGCCGACGGCCACCGCGCGGGCGAGGTCGTGCAGAGCATTCGCAGCCTCTTCCGCGAGGATCGGCGCGAGCACGGCCCGCTGGACGTGAACGTCGTGATCGGCGATGCCCTGGCGGCGGTCCGGGCGGATGCGAGGCTGGCTCGGGTCGACCTCCGGACGGCTCTCGACCCGAACCTTCCCGCGGCCGTCGGCGACGCGGTCCAGATTCGCCACGTCGTCGCGAACCTCCTCTGCAACGCCCTCCAGGCCGTGGACGCTGCGCCCGACGCGGAGCGCGCGGTGCTGGTGCGTTCCGAAGCCGACGGCATGGGCAGCGTCCTGGTCTCGGTGGAGGATGGCGGAACGGGGCTGGACCAAGCCTTGCGCGAACGGATATTCGAGCCTTTCTTCACGACGAAGGCGCACGGCATGGGGTTGGGCCTGATGTTCTGCCGTTCCGTGGTGGAGGCGCATGGTGGGCGCCTCTGGGTGACCGAGAACGTGCCGCGTGGCGCCGTTTTCCGCTTCACCCTGCCTGCCGCGCTCCCGACCGCTACGGTCCCGACCGCTACGCTCCCGACTGCTGGTGCGGAGCGGGCGTGATGGACGGCGCGACGCCCGCGGCGGTCTCCACCGTCTTCATCGTCGACGACGACGCCTCGGTGCGGGACTCCCTGCTCGGCCTGATGCGCTCGGTCGACCTCGCCGCCCGCGCCTTCGCCTCGGTCCAGGCCTTCGTCGATGCCGGCCTCTGCGGCGAACCCGGCTGCCTGATCCTCGACGTGCGGCTGCCCGGCCGCAGCGGACTGGAGTTCCAGCGCGAACTGGCGCGCGACGGCCACGAGCGGCCGATCGTCTTCATCACCGGTCACGGCGACATCCCGATGTCCGTGGCCGCGATGAAGGCGGGCGCCGTCGAGTTCCTCGCCAAGCCGTTCCGCGACCAGGATCTTCTAGACGCCGTCCACCGCGCGCTCGCCATCGACGCGTCACGGCGTGCCGCGGCGACGGCGCGTGCCGTCCTGGCCGAACGCGTCGCCGGTCTTTCGCCGCGGGAGCGCGAGGTCATGATGATGGTCGCCGCCGGGCGGCTGAACAAGCAGATCGCCGCCGCCCTCGGCCTCAGCGAGATCACCGTGAAGGCGCACCGCGCCCAGGTGATGCGCAAGATGCAGGCGGAGACCCTGCCGGACCTCGTGCGGATCGTGGACCGGCTGGCGGAGGATCGCCGGTCCTGATCCGGCCAGTCCTGATCCGGCCCGTCCGCGCCCCGTCCATGGATTGGTTCTCCGATACCATCGTCTGATTGCGGCGATACCGCCGCGACGGCGATCCTCCGTGCTGCCGGCGACGTGCCGGGATATGGCGAGGGGAGGCGGACACGGCCGGCAGCGTCATTGCGATCGTCGACGACGACGGGTCGGCGCTCGCGGCGATCGCCGGGCTGGTGCGGGCCCTGGGCTTCGCGGTGGCACCCTATTCCGATCCGGAAGCCTTCCTGCAGTCCGGCACCGCGGCCGAGGTACTCTGCCTGATCGTGGACATGCAGATGCCGCGGATGACCGGGTTGGAACTGCACCGCCGGCTGGCGGCGGACGGAATCCCGCTGCCCACGATCCTGATGACCGCCTACCCCGACGAGATGACACGGCGGCGGGCGCAGGATGCCGGCGTGGACTGCTTTTTGACCAAGCCGCTGCGGCCGGATGCGCTGGCCGCCGGCATAGAGGCGGCCCTTGCCCGGCGCGCGCGCGGCATGCGCGGCACCGGCCCGAAGCCAAGACGAGGAGAGAGGCACATGGCGACCATCATCACGCAGGACGGAACCGAGATCTATTACAAGGACTGGGGCACCGGCCAGCCGGTCGTCTTCAGCCACGGCTGGCCGCTGACAGCCGACGCCTGGGACAGCCAGATGCTGTTCCTGGGGTCGAAGGGCTACCGCGTGATCGCCCACGACCGTCGCGGTCATGGCCGGTCGAGCCAGCCCTGGAACGGCAACGACATGGACACCTACGCCGACGACCTGGCGGCGCTGACGGCGGCGCTCGACCTGAAGGACGCCGTCCATGTCGGCCATTCCACCGGTGGCGGCGAGGTCGCGCGCTACATCGGCCGGCACGGCACCGGCCGCGTCGCCAAGGCCGTGCTGATCGGCGCCGTGCCGCCGATCATGCTGAAGACCGACGCCTATCCCGGCGGCCTGCCCATGGACGTGTTCGACGGCATCCGCGCCGCGGTGCTCGCCGACCGCTCGCAGTTCTTCAAGGACCTGACGACGCCCTTCTACGGCGCGAACCGGCCCGACGCGAAGATCTCGCAGGGCATGCGCGATTCCTTCTGGCTGCAGGGCATGCAGGCCGGCTTCAAGAACGTCTACGACTGTATCGAGGCCTTCTCGGCGACCGACTTCACCGAAGATCTGAAGAAGTTCGACGTGCCGACGCTCATCGTGCACGGCGACGACGATCAGATCGTGCCGATCGCGGCCTCCGCCCACGAGACCGTCAAGCTGGTGAAGGACGCCACGCTGAAGGTCTATCCGGGCGCCTCCCATGCCCTCGCCGAAACCCACCGCGACCAGCTCAACGCGGACCTGTTGGCCTTCATCCAGGCCTGATCCCCGTCCTTTCGGACACGACCCGGAGACAAGCGATGACCGATCCCAAGCTCGAACAGCTCACCCCGCAGAACTGCCAGGTGATCTTCATCGACCACCAGCCGCAGATGGCGTTCGGCGTGCAGTCGATCGACCGGCAGGTGCTGAAGAACAACACCGTGGCACTGGCGAAGTCGGCCAAGATCTTCGACATCCCGGTGACCATCACGACCGTCGAGAGCGAGAGCTTCTCCGGCTACACCTACCCGGAACTGCTCGACGTGTTCCCGGGCAAGAAGCTGCTCGAGCGCACCTCGATGAACTCCTGGGACGACCAGAAGGTGCGCGACTCCCTCGCCGCCAACGGCCGCAGGAAGATCGTCTGCGCCGGCCTGTGGACCGAGGTCTGCAACAACACCTTCGCCTTCGGCGCGATGCTGGAGGGCGGCTACGAGATCTACATGGTCGCCGACGCGTCGGGCGGCACGTCGAAGGAAGCGCACGACTATGCGATGCAGCGCATGATCCAGGCCGGCGTGGTGCCGGTCACCTGGCAGCAGGTGCTCCTGGAGTGGCAGCGCGACTGGGCCCGTCGCGAGACCTACGACGCGGTGATGGCAGTGGTCCGCGAGCATTCCGGCGCCTACGGCATGGGCGTCGATTACGCCTACACCATGGTCCACAAGGCGCCGCAGCGCACCGCCCAGCAGCACGAGGCGTTGGCGCCGGTTCACGCCGGCTGACCGCGCGGGCCGGAGCCGCCCCGTCTTACGGGCGCGGCTCCGGCCCGCCGCCTGGAGGACCCGCCATGCAGCCGAGCCGCCGCACCCTCCTCAAATCCGTCGCCGCCGCCGCACTGGTCGGTGCCGGCGCCGGAACTGTCTTCCGGCGCGCCGAAGGAGCCGCGATGACCGAAGCCGACCTGATCCTGACCAATGGCCGCATCACCACGCTCGACCGCGCCAATCCCGAAGTGGAGGCGCTGGCGATCGCCGGGGGCCGCATCCTCGCCGTCGGCCCGGCCGCGGAGATCATGCCGCTGGCCGGTCCGGCCACGCGGGTCGTCGACCTGAAGGGCCGCCGCGCCGTGCCGGGTCTCAACGACAGCCACACCCACCTGATCCGCGGCGGGCTCTACTACAATATGGAGCTGCGCTGGGAGGGCGTGCCGTCCCTGGCCGACGCGCTGCGGATGCTGAAGACCCAGGCGGAACGGACGCCGGCACCGCAATGGGTGCGGGTCGTGGGCGGCTGGTCGGAATTCCAGTTCGCCGAGCGGCGCATGCCGACCCTGGACGAGATCAACGCGGCCGCACCCGACACCCCCGTCTTCATTCTCCACCTTTACGGCCGGGCGCTGCTGAACAAGGCCGCGCTCGACGTGCTGGGCTTCGGCAAGGATACGCCCAACCCGCCGGGCGGCCTGATCGAGCGCGACGCGCACGGCATGCCGACCGGTCTGCTGATCGCCAGGCCGTCGGCGCTGATCCTCTACTCGACCCTGGCGCGGGGACCGACGCTGCCGGTCGAGCAGCAGGCGAACTCGACCCGCCATTTCATGCGCGAACTGAACCGCCTGGGCATCACGTCGGTGATCGACGCGGGCGGCGGCGGGCAGAACTATCCCGACGACTATCGCGTCATCCAGCAGCTCGACGATGCCGGCGAGATGACGGTGCGGGTCGCCTACAACCTGTTCGCCCAGAAGGCCGGCAGCGAGCTCGCCGACTACGAGCGCTGGATCGCCATGACCGAGCCGGGGGCCGGCGGCGGGTACCTGCGCATGAACGGGGCCGGCGAGAACCTCACCTGGTCGGCGGCCGACTTCGAGAACTTCCTGGAACCGCGGCCGGAGCTGGCGCCGGTGATGGAATCGGAACTCGAGCCGATCGTCGAACTGCTGGTGGGAAACAGGTGGCCGTTCCGCATCCACGCGACCTACGACGAGAGCATCGACCGCTTCCTGTCGGTGTTCGAGCGGGTGAACGGACGCCAGCCGTTCCAGACCCGCTTCATCATCGACCATGCCGAGACGATCTCGGACCGCAACATCGACCGTGTCGCCGCGCTCGGCGGCGGCGTCGCCGTCCAGCACCGGATGGCCTTCCAGGGCGAGTATTTCGTCGACCGGTACGGCGCGGCGGCGGCCGAGGCGACGCCGCCGGTGGCGAAGATGCTGGCCGCCGGCCTGCCGGTCGGCGCCGGCACCGACGCGACGCGCGTCGCCTCCTACAACCCGTGGGTCTCGCTCTACTGGCTGAGCAGCGGCAGGACGCTGGGCGGCATGCGCCTCTACCCGGAGCGCAACCGCGTCGACCGGACCGAGGCGCTGCGTCTCTGGACCGCGGGCTCGGCTTGGTTTTCGGGCGAGCAGGACGTGAAGGGGACGCTGCAGGCCGGCCGCTACGCTGACGTCGCCGTCCTGTCCGACGACTACTTCGCCGTGCCCGAGGAGGCGATCAAGGACATCGTCTCCGTGCTGACCATCGTCGGCGGCCGGCCGGTCCACGGGGCAGGCGACTTCCGGGATCTGGCGCCGCCGCTGCCGCCGCCCAGCCCGGACTGGTCGCCTGTCGGCCTGTTCGGCGGCCACTGGACACGGGGTGCGGGCGACAGCGGACCGTCTCGCCATGCGCGCGCCTGCCATGACGGCTGCGGATCCGGCTGCGGGCTGCACGGCCACGCCCACCAGATCGCCTGGACCACGCCGCTGCCCGTCGACGACAAGGGCGCCTTCTGGGGCGCGCTCGGCTGCTCCTGCTTCATGGCCGGCTAGCGGCGGCGCACATGGACGAGAGCGCGAAGCCCGCGGCGGCAGACGGTGCGGCGACCGGCGCGACCACCGGCGCCCTGGCACCCTTCCGCTACCCCGCCTTTGCCGTCCTGTGGACGGCGACGGTGATCTCCAACATCGGCACCTGGATGCACGACGTCGCCGCCGGCTGGCTGATGACGTCGCTCAGCCCGTCGCCGTTCATGGTGGCGCTGGTCCAGACCGCGACGACCCTGCCGGTCTTCCTCTTCTCGCTGCCGGCAGGGGCGCTCGCCGACATCGTCGACCGGCGGCGGCTGCTGATCGCCGTGCAGGCGGTGATGATCGTCGCCGCCGGCACGCTCGGCCTCCTGGTGCTTGCGGGCTGGATCACGCCGCTGACGCTGCTCTGCTTCACCTTCGTCATGGGCACCTGCGCCGCCTTCGTAGCGCCGGCATGGCAGGCGATCGTGCCGAAGCTGGTCGAGCGTCGCGACCTGCGCCCGGCGGTCGCCCTCAACTCCGTCGGCATCAACGTCTCGCGCGCCATCGGTCCGGCGCTCGCCGGCGTCGTCATCGCGGTGGTTGGCATCTGGGCGCCGTTCTTCCTGAACACGCTCTCCTTCGTCGTGGTCGTCGCGGCGCTGATCTGGTGGCATCTGCCCGCCGCGGCCGCGCGTACGCTGCCGCCGGAACGGTTCGTCGGCGCCCTGCGCGCCGGGCTGCGCTATGTGCGCGCCAGCGGACCGATGCGGGCGACGCTGGTCCGCGCCGTCGCCTTCTTCCTGTTCGCCAGCGCCTACTGGGCGATGCTGCCGCTGATCGCCCGCGACCTGCTCGGCGGCGGCCCGATGCTCTACGGCGTGCTGCTCGGCTGCGTCGGCGCCGGTGCGGTGTCGGGGGCGGTGCTGCTGCCGCGCCTGAACGCCATCCTGGGTCCCGACCGCCTGGTGGCGACCGGTACGCTGGGCACGGCGGCGACGCTCCTCGTCTTCGCCCTGGTGCGCGATCCTTATGCCGCCGGGGCCGTCAGCCTCGTCGCCGGCGCCTCCTGGATCGCCGTCCTCTCCAGCCTGAACGTCTCGGCGCAGACCGCGCTGCCGGACTGGGTCAGGGCGCGGGGCCTGTCGGTCTTCGTCACCGTCTTCTTCGGCGCGATGAGCGCCGGCAGCCTCGTCTGGGGACAGGCGGCGGCGCATCTCGGCATCCCGGCCGCCCTGCTGATCGCGGCGGCCGGTGCGGTCGCCGCCATCCCGCTGACCTTCCGCTGGAAGCTCGGGCAGGGCGAGACGCTCGACCATGCGCCGTCGGCGCATTGGCCGGCACCCGTGGTCGACGAGAGCGTCACGCACGATCGCGGGCCGGTGCTGGTCACCGTGGAATACCGGATCGAGCCCGCCGGTGCGGCCGCCTTCGTCGCCGCGATGGACGCGCTCGAGGGCGAACGGCGGCGCGACGGTGCCCATGCCTGGGGCCTGTTCGAGGACACGACCGAGCCCGGCCGCTACCTCGAATATTTCCTCGTCGGCTCCTGGCTGGAGCACCAGCGCCAGCACGAGCGCGTCACGCGCAGCGACGCCGACCTGCAGGCGGTGGCGCACGCCTTCCACATCGCCCCCGACCGGCCGGTCGTCCGCCACTTCGTCGCCCCCGTCCGCGGCTGACGGCGAGAGGGAGTTCAGCCATGAAGATCGTCATCGGACTGCTGCTCGGCGCCTGTATCGGGATCGTCTGCCGCCTTGCCGGCATCCCCCTGCCGGCGCCGCCGGCCCTGGTCGGCGCGCTGCTCGTGCTCGCGATGACCTGCGGCTACATCCTGGTCGACCGTGTTGCCGCGCATCGCGCCGCGCACTCCCGCCACCTCTGCGGCGGCCCGACCGGTGAGACGGCGAAAGGCGCCGGCCGATGACCGCCGCCCTCGTCGGGATCGTCCTGGGGCTCGCGATCGGCGGCGGCTGCCGCTGGTTCGACGTGCCCCTGCCGGCACCGCCCAAGCTGGTGGGCGCGCTGCTCGTGGTGGCGATGACCCTGGGCTTCCGCGGGACGGACCTCGCGCTCGACCGATGGACCGCGCCGACGCTCCGGGTGGAGGCCATGCGATGAACCGCGACGTCCTGCTGCTCCTGGCGCGCATCGGCCTGGGCACGGTGTTCCTCTACAGCGGGCTCGACAAGCTCGCGCACTGGAGCGGCGCCGTCGGCGAGGCCGCGGCGCTCGGCCTGCCGCTGCCCGCGGTGGCGATGGCGGCAACCATCCTGGTCCAGGTCGCGGGTGCAGCGAGCGTTCTTCTCGGACTGCGGATGCGGCTCGGTGCGGCGCTCCTGCTTCTGTTCACCGTCGCGGCGACCCTGCTCGCACACTGGCCCTTCGGGTTGGAAGGTGCCGCCTTCCAGCAGCAGCTGACCGTCAGCCTGGAGCATCTGGCGATCGTCGGCGGCTTCCTGGCGCTGATCGCTGCCGGCAGCGGCCGCTTCGGCCTCGACGGCCGGCGGGGGTGAGCGATGCCGGACGCGTCCCCCGGGCCGACCCCGCTGCGGCTGCTGGCCTCCGCCATGCTCCTGGCCTCGGTCGCGTCCGCCGCCCTCGCGGAGACCGCGCGGCCGGACTTCGCCCCGCTGCGCCAGGACGAGGACTGGTCGGCGCTCTGCGATCCCGCTGCGCGGACCCGCTGGTACGACGCGCTCAAATGCATTCCGCTGAGCGGCGACGGCGTGGCGTGGCTGTCGCTCGGCGGCGAGGTCCGCGAGCGCTACGAGTACACCCGCGACCCCGCCTGGGGTGACGACCTCCAGGACCGGGACGGCGTGTTCCTGCAGCGCTACGTGCTGCACGGCGACCTGCACCTGGGACCGCACCTGCGCCTGTTCGGCCAGATCTACAGCGCCCTGGAAGACGGCCGCGCCGGCCCGCCCGGTCCCGTCGACGAAAACCGGCTCGACGTCCAGCAGGCCTTCGTCGATCTCTCCGCACCGGCCGGCACCGGCGGCGACGTCACGCTGCGGCTCGGCCGGCAGGAACTGCGCTACGGCTCGGCGCGGCTGGTCGACGTGCGCGAGGGGCCGAACGTACGGCGCAAGTTCGACGGCGGCCGGGCGCGGCTGTCGTTCGACGACTGGCGGGTCGACGCCCTCGCCGTGCGTCCGGCGCGGATCGATCCGGGCCGGTTCGACGACGGCATCGACCACGACCAGGCCTTGTGGGGCGTCTACGCGGTGGACACGCAACCCGGATGGCTCCCGGCCGGAACGTCGCTCGACCTCTATTATCTCGGCTATGCGAACGACGCCGGCAGCTTCGCTCAGGGCACGGCGCGCGAGCGGCGCCATACCGTCGGCACCCGCCTGTGGGGCGCGCAGTCCGGCTGGGACTGGAACTGGGAGTTCATCTACCAGTTCGGCAGCTTCGGATCCGGCGACATCGCGGCATGGAGCGTCGCCTCCGACACCGGCCACACCTGGCGCGACCTGCCCTGGACGCCGCGCTTCGGGCTCTCGGCCAATGTCGCCAGCGGCGACGACGACCCGGACGACAGCGACCTCGGCACGTTCAATCCGCTCTTCCCGCGCGGCAACTACTTCTCCGAACTGGCGCTGCTCGGCCCGCGCAATTTCTTCAACCTGCATCCCGGCGTGACGGTGGAGCCGGCCGACGGTCTGTCGCTGACCCTGGACGTCGATTTCTACTGGCGCCTGCAGCGCGACGACGGGATCTACGGGCCGGGCGGCGGCCTGCTACGCGCCGGCACCGGCAGCGACGCGCGCCACGTCGGCACGGAACTGTCCTTCAACGCCACCTGGCAGATCGCCGCCGACCTCAGTGCCACCGCCATCTACGCCCACTTCATCCCGGGCGCCTTCATCCGGCAGACGGGCCGATCCGAGAGCGTCGACTTCGTCGAACTCACCCTGCGCGCGCAATTCTGACCGCGGCACCGACGGATGGTCGCGGCGGACGGCGCAGGTGGCGCGCCGCGACTTCACTTCTGGCATCTGCCGCCGGAGCACTGGCTCGACGTCTTCCGGCGGTGTTACGGTCCCACCCACCGGGCCCTCGCGTCGATCGGCGCGAACGCCCAGGCGACTCTGGAGGCCGAGATCTTCGACCTGCTGCGCAGCCAGAACCGCAGCGGCGACGAGGCGCTCGTTTTGCCGAGCACCTATCTCGAAGTGGTCATCGAACGGCCGTAGATGCGGTGCGGCGGGAGCCGTTGCAGGTGCCGACCATAGAAGACGGTTTGGAGGCCTCGCTCCTGTCGACAGCGACTCCCTGCTTGCTCCCGCCTAACAAAGCCGCTCGGCCGTCACCTTCCGCCTGAGGACGTTCCTGACGTTGGAGACCTGCCAGCGTCCGCCGCGGGCGCTGGGAATGCCGCGGGCGTCGAGGGCTGCGGCGATGCCGCGGAGACTGGCGATGCCGGTGGCCTCGATGGCGCGGATCACCGGCAGCACGTTGGCGGCGAAGCGGTCGGCCTCGCAGACCTGCACGTCGCGCCCCAGGGCGGCAGCGGCCGGCGCATTGGTCGGGTTGCCGAGCTTCGTGCCGCGGGCCCTGCGTGCGGTCAGGGCTGCCTTGGTGCGCTCGGCGATGAGCCGGCGCTCCTTCTCGGCGAGGGCGGCGTAGAGGTGCAGCATGAACGGGTCGGCATCGAGCCCGAGCTCGGCGACGAGGAACGGCACGCGCTGGGCCATCAGCCCGGCGATGAAGGCGACGTCGCGCGAGAGCCGGTCCAGCCTGGCGACGATGACCGGGCACCGCGCGTGGCGGGCCGCGTCCAGGGCCGCCCGGAGTTGCGGCCGCCGCAGGAGCGCATCCGTGCCCTTGCCGCTCTCCGCCTCGACGTGCTCGGCGACGATTGTGACGCCCTCGGCCTCGGCGAAGCGATGCACCGCCGCCCGCTGCGCCTCGATGCCGAGCCCCGAGAGGGCCTGGGCCCGTGTCGAGACGCGGTAGTAGGCGATCGCCCGGTCCATGCCCGGCCTCCGTTCAAACTGCAAACCACCGTTTGGTGTTTGCTCGGAAGCCGTTCCTTATCAACCGGATAGCGTCTGGCGGCGGCATCTGTAGCGTGCGGCCGACGCCGGGGAGGCGACTAGGCGGGGTCCTTCGGCTCGGTCGGCGCGGCCGGCGCGGCCGGCGCGGCCGGCTCGGCCCAGGCCAGGACGATCTCGGTGGCCGGCTCGTCGCGGTCGGGGTCCTGCCGGGGGACTTCCTTCCAGCGGGCGCGCACCTTCAGCCAGAAGATGGCGGCGGTCACCGACTGGCGATGGTCGCCCGCGGCCTTGCGGAACAGGCTCTCGGCGACCTTGGCGTTGGCGAGGATGTGGCCGGTGTCGAGCTCGTCGCGGTAGTACTTGCGCAGCGTCTTCGGGTCGATGCGCAGCACCAGGGCGATGTCCGCCTCCGGGACGCCGTAGCCCGCCATGGCCTCGACCTGGCGGCGCTCCACCGGTCCGGGCAGGTGCGATGGCCTTCCCACCGCTCAGCCCTTCGGCAACGCGAGCGGCCGGGCCGCCGGCGTGGCCGGCGCGGTCGGCGCGGCCAGCTCGGTCGGGTCGGCGAAGCGGACGATCCTGACGGTGACCGGCTCGTCCCGGTCGCCGTCCTGCGGCGGGACCTCCTTCCAGCGTGCCCGGGTCTTCAGCCAGAAGATCGCCGCCGTCACCGCCTGGCGGTGGTCGCCCGTCGCCTTCCTGAACAGGCTCTCCGCCACCTTGGCGTTGGTGAGGATGTGGCCGGTGGCGAGTTCGTGGTGATAGTGCTTGCGCAACGTGCTCGGAGCGATGCCGAGCACCCGTGCGATATCGGCCTCGGGGATGCCGTAGCCGGCCATCGCCTCGACCCGGCGCCGGTCCACCGGGTCGGCGACGTGCGGCGGACGGAACGCCATCAGTCGGCCTTGGCAGGCTCAGCCGACAGGGCGGCCTTCCGGTCGTCGAAGGTGACCTCTTCGCCCAGGATCCGGGCGGTGCCGCCGGTGAAGCGCTGCCAGCGCTCGACGATCACATCCACATAGGCCGGGTCGAGCTCCAGGCCGAAGCAGGCGCGCGCGCAGGTCTCCGCGGCGATGATGCTGGTACCCGATCCCAGGAAGGGGTCGTACACGGCCTGTCCGGGCGCGGTGTTGTTGAGCATCGGCCGGCGCATGCACTCCACCGGCTTCTGCGTGCCGTGCACGGTGGCCGCATCCTGGTCGCGCCCCGGGATGGACCAGAGCGTCGTCTGCCTGCGGTCGCCCGCCCAGGCGCCGCCGGCCTTGCGGCGCACCGCGTACCAGCAGGGCTCGTGCTGCCAGTGATAGTCGCCGCGCGAGAGCACCAGCCGCTCCTTCGCCCAGATGATCTGCGCGCGGATATCGAAGCCGCAGGCGACGAGGCTGTCGGCCACCGTGCCGGCGAGCAGCGCGCCGTGCCAGACATAGGCGACGGCACCGGGGAAGAGCGCCCAGGCGGCACGGGCGGCACTTCGCCGACGACGTGGCGAACGGGCTACGCCGGGCTGGAACTGGCGGCGGCGATCGACGCGGCGGTGATGCGCTGGATGGGCTGGCGCATCGGCCGGCAGACGGAGCGCGACACCGGGATCCCCCGCGGCTGGGGGCCCCACCTGACGGGCTTCGTCGGCCACCACGAGGCGGCGCTGGCCGACTGACGCGCCACACACTGCCGCACCGCCCCTGCGCCGTCCGCGGCCGGGGGCTCCGGATCGTAGCAGGGACGCGATCGTACGGGCCCTCGAACCCGGAGACGACAATGAGCAATCTCACCGACGCCCAGCGCCTCGTCCTCACCGCCGCCGCACAGCGGGCCGACCGGTCGCTCCAGCCGCTGCCGGCGAGCCTGACGGGCGGTGCGGCGATCAAGGTGGTTAACGCGCTCGTGACCCGCGGGCTGGCGGAGAAAGCCGAGGAGGGTGAGCGCATCAGCGAACAGGGGCTGGCGGCCATAGGCGCGGGGGTCGAGCAGCCTACGCCGGATCAGGCGAAGACCCGCGCGCCGCGCCCTGGTACCAAGCAGGCGCTGCTGATCGAGATGCTCCGCCGCAGCCAGGGGGCCACCATCGAGGAGGTGGTCGTGGCGACGGGCTGGCAGAGCCACACGGTGCGCGGCGCGATTGCCGGCGCGCTGAAGAAGAAGCTGCAGTTCGACGTCACGTCCGAAAAGGTCGAGGGGCGCGGGCGGATCTACCGGATCGCCTGATCGTCACACGCAGCTACTCTACTCGATGCCGCCGATCGCTTCAGGCGGCGTCTCTGATCTGATAGCGCTCCTTTCGGTCGAGCGTGGCCCCTCGAATGCGACCTACCGCGAAGATAGCATAGTCGGTCCCGAGTATGAGCCCGCCGCTTGCAACCGCGTAATTGATAGGTAATCAGACTGGAGGCGTCGTTCTGCCGCGAGCGGCGCCGTGCCAAGAACGGGATCCGAACTGAGAGAGGGCGAACCACTCGTGCAAGATAGGGTAGTCTATGTTCTGCAGGATGCAGGAAGGTCGGATCTCGTTAAGATCGGCAAGGATTCGAACTGGCCGTTGCGCTATCGCCAAGCGCGTAGCCAGACACCGCGCGACATCTCCTGTCTCGCGGTATGGCGGTTCTAGGATGCAGTTTCCCTGAATGCGGCCGAACGAGCGAGCCGGTCCGGCTTAATCAAGGCGACTACGGGCAATGGCAACAAGGAGTGGTTCCTCGCATCGGCGGCCGACGCCGTGAAGCACGTCTGCCGCGCTCTCGGCCGGGCGTGTGACGAAGAGGCGGGGACGCCGGGCCGGCGGTCCTGGGAGAATGTACCGTCCTGGGATGCTTGGCGGGATACAGCGGGATACAAGGCGACCAAGGTGCGGCGGCGCTTGTGGGTCGGCGGGGAGATCGGCGATAGCGGCGCGATCGGCGCGCTGAAGATCGTTCACAGTCCCTACTACGATGGCTTCTTCACCTTCAAACCGACCTACGCCTGCTCCCGTTTCCGCTGGCTCGGCTGGTGGCAGTTCCCCGGTGTGGAGGTCACGGATCGCGACAACCGCATGGTCTATGATCTCTGGGGCCGCCTTGTCTCGACCTACGGGCTGGGGAGCGACGACCTCGCAGTCGGTTGGCTACGCAATTCTGACGGGACGGCTCGGGTGGACTTGTCCACTCTGCAAAACAGGCTCAACCACGCGGGCATGGTTGCCGGCGATCCGCGGGCCCCGATCCCGCTCGACGCGCCCGAGCGGGATCCGTCCAATGGCGGCGTGAAGATCCCGTACGGTGCCGTCCCGCCGCAAGACCTTATCCATCGGCTGTCCTGACCGATGCCGGCCCTCAAGATTGGGGACCCGTTGTGGCGCCCCGGCGACATCGTCATTGATCGGCTGAACGTCGCCGTCGCCAATGAGATATCGACCGGTAAGGCAGGTGTCTTCAGCAGAGGGGAAAGGCATCGACTGAGCGAGATGCTCGCCATGGACGCGGCCATGGCGATGCTGCGCCCGGTCCGCCGTCTCATGACGGTGATCGACGCCAACGACTTACGCCGGAATATGCCGGGTTACGACATTCTGGTTGGCGACCGGCTGCGAATCCAGGTCAAGGGTGGCACGTACGTTGACTCGATCGGGTGGACGCATACGGCGGGCCTGCCGGAGGCGAAGGATCTGCAGCTCGATATCGAGGTCGTGGTCGACATTGGTGTGGTCCTGAACCCCCGACCATTCGGTCCTCGTCGGGACGGCCGAGACCAGATCCCTCTGCAGCCTCATGTCGACTTCTACATCATCCCTGGCGATGTGGTGCGGGCGCAGGTCGCGACGGGAGCGCGTGTCAATCGCGCTGGTGCGCACCTCTACCTCTACAAGCAACGCCTCAGACCTGGGACGAAGGAACATGAGCGTCAGTGGCTTGGATTGGCCGAGTGGCGGAACCGGTTCGATGTGATCGAGGTGGCGGTCCGATCCCTTTTGGATGGTGGACACCAAAGCCCGGGCGCCTGCGCCGGCATAGCTTTCTGACGACCAGTTGCTCATCACGGGCGCGGCGGATCGGCGGCGGGGTGCTCATGACGCGCATGATGGAGCAGCGGCTACGGCCGTGCGTTGGAAAGCGCAGCCTGAGTGGCACAAGCCTGTTCGGCGCGCCGAGCACCGCTAACGGTCACTCCGTCAGCTCATGCAGGATCGCAGCATACCCCGCCACGTCGACCGCGCTGCCGCGGTGCGTTGGGTTGTGTGCGAGGCGCGCCAGCTTCACGTCGATCATGCACAGGATCACCTGCTCCGGCGTGACCTCGACACCCAGCGTCGCCGACCAGTGCGCTGCCACTTGGGTGAGCAGCGGGCGCGCTGGACCATACTGCCGACGGCGCTCCGCGACGATGCTGGCAGCATCTTCGATAATGCTGGCGGCTGTCATGGGTTTCCTCCAAGGCGTCCGGCGCGCTCCACGTCGAGTGCGCCAGCATTGCGACCGTCCCAAACGTCACTTGCGCGCCTGAGGAGAGAATGAGGGAGAGAGTATCCATTCCATTCTAAGCTCGTGCGCGCGAGTGACGTTTGGGACGTTCCGCGGGTCAAAGATCGGTGACCCGCTGCCGGACGAGTTCGACGGATTGCCGCCGTCGTTCCCGTTCGGCAGCAGCGGCGCCAGCGAAGCAGCTGTGAATGGCCGGATTGATCGCCCAACGTTCTCCGTCGTGTCGGCCTTCCGCCGGCTCGGCCCAGCCGGCATCGCACAGTACTGCCATCGCCCGCCCGATCTCCTCGGCCTTGCCGCGGAGAGGGCGATAGGGCCTTCTGCACTACTGAAAGACGGGAGCGAGGGCGAGGCGTTCCGCCTTCTTCCCCCGCTCCCTACCGACCCCACCTTCTTACCCAGCAGCGCCTTCGAGCCCCGCAACGACCATCTCCGCGCACTCTTCGGCGACCTCGTCGAGATACTCCGTACTCGACTTCGCTACCCACCCGGCGCTCTCGACGGCGCGGAGACGACGACCGATGAATTCGACCGTGTGGTGAAGACCGACCTCTATGGGCCGTTCTTCTGCTGCCGCGCATTCGTTCGATGTCGGAAAGCGGCCGGAGGCGGGGGCAAGGTCGTCAATGTGACGTCCGTACACGAGGTCATACCCAGCGCCCGGAACGCCGCTTACGGCGCGGCGAAAGGCGGGGCTGCTAACCTTCACCCGGTCTCTCGCGCTCGAAGTCGCGCCCCTGCGCATCAACGTCAACGCCGTCGCGCCGGGCCTCATCCGCACGCCAATGACGGAGGTCCGGACGGAGGATCCCGACACAATGGCGCGGGAACTGCCCAACATCCCCTGGAAGCGTCCCGGCGAGCCGTGGGAGGTCGCGCGGCTCGCACTCTATCTCGCCTCGGATGACGCCGACTACGTCACCGGGCAGAGTTTCACCATCGACGGCGGCCTGGAGATGAACTGGGGGCAGGGGGCCCAGCCAGCTGCGGAGACGGCGTAGCGCGGGGCGGTGCCGAGCGATGCCGCCAGTCCTGCGCCTCCGGCTCATCCACCGGTTCCTCTTCACCGCGGGCCGACGCAGATCGTCCCGCGTCACGCGCCCTGTCCTGCGGCCCGCGTGCCGGTGCACCGTTGCGTTCCCGCGCGACCAGCGAGTACATCGCCGGCACGACGAACAAGGTGAAGACCGTGCCGACCGCCATTCCGGCGCCGAGCACGAGGCTGATCGTGAAGCGACTTTCCGCGCCCGGGCCCGACGCCAGCAGCAGCGGAACCATGCCGGCCAGCGTGGCGATGCTGGTCATGAGGATGGCCCGCAACCGCACGGCGGCCGCCTTCTCGATGGCGCGCCGCCGATCCAGACCTTCCTGTTCCTGCATATCGTTGCCGAACTCGACCAGCAGGATGCCGTGCCGGATGATCGAGCCCACGAGCGCCAGCAGTCCGACCTGCGCGTAGATGTTGTCGGTGACCACCCCGAGCGCCATGAACAGGAACGCGCCGGCCAGCGACATCGGTACGGTGACCAGCATGATCGCGGGGTCGCGGAAGCTCTCATACTGGGCCGCGAGCACGAGGTAGATCAGGACGACCGCGAGCGCGAAGGCCGTATAGAGGGCAGTGCTCTCCTGCACGAACTGACGGGACTGTCCGGCCCAGTCGAGGATGTAGTTGCCCGGCAGCGCCTCCTCGGCCGTGTCGCGCAGGAAGGCGAGCGCTTCGCCCAGCGGCACGTCCGGTGCCGGTACGCCGGAGAGGGTGGCGGCGTTGAGCTGGTTGAAGCGGATGAGCTGGCGGGGCGCCACCGTCGGTTCCAGGTCGATGATCGTCGAGGCCGGAACGAGCTGGCCCGATCGCGTGCGGATCCGATAGTTCGTCACCTGCTCGGGCGTCAGTCGGTGCAGCCGGTCGACCTGTGCGATCACCCGGTAGCTGCGCCCCTCGGTGCTGAAGAAATTGACGTAGCCGGCGCTGAGCATCGTCGCCAGGTCGGCGCCGAGCTGCTGCATGTCGATCCCCAGGTCGGCCGCCTTGGCGCGGTCGACGGCAATCTCGACCTGCAGCTGGTCGAACTTCAGGTCGGATTCGATGTAGGCGAACATGCCGGAGCGCCGGGCGCGTTCCAGTATGATCCGAACGGTCTCGTAGATCGCCCGCGGCTCGTCGATCGCACCGATCACCATCTGTACCGGCGTCCCCTGGCCCGCCCCGGGAAGCGCCGGCGGTGCGAAGGCGACGGTCTGGAGGCCGGCGATACCCGAGATCTTGCGCTGCAGTTCGGGCAGGACCTCCATCTGTGTGCGTTCGCGGTCCTCCCAGGTCTTCATCGACAGTCCGGCGAAGGCGCTGTTGGCCGAGCCGACCGACCCGCCGCCGCCGGCGCCGTTGATGACGAAGGCGTGCTCGGTTGCGTCGATGCTCTGCATGGCGTCGCCGATCTGGCCCGTCCAGCGCGCCATCTGATCGCTGGAGATGTTCGGGTCGCCCGTGGCGCTCGCGATGATGAAGCCCTGGTCCTCGGTCGGCGCCAGCTCGCTCTCCGCCGCCGCATAGAGAAAATAGCAGCTGACCAGCACGAGGGCTCCGATGCCGACGACGAGCCAGCGCAGATCGAGAGCGCGGTCGAGGACCCGGCCGTAGCCTTCCGACAGCCACCGGAAGCCCCTGTCGATCCATCGCGCCAGCCGGCCCTTCTGCCGGTCCTGGTGCAGCAGCTTCGAGCACATCATCGGCGACAGCGTCAGGGCGACGACGCCGGAGATCACCGTGGCACCCGCAACCGTGAACGCGAATTCGGTGAACAGGCTTCCGGTCAGTCCGCCCATGAATGCCACCGGTGCGAACACCGCGACCACGACGATGTTCATCGCGATGATCGAGCTTGCGAGCTCGCGGCCAGTCTTCAGGGCGGCATCCATCGGCGCATCGCCCGCCTCGACGTGTCGCGAGGCGTTCTCGACGATCACGATGGCGTCATCCACGACGGTCCCGATGGCGAGAACCAGTGCCAGAAGCGTCAGCAGGTTGATCGAGAACCCGAACATCAGCATCAGGAACACGCCGCCGACCAGCGACAGCGGCATCGTCACCGCAGGAACGAAGGCGGCGCGAAGCGACCCGAGAAAGAGATAGATCACCACCGTGACGATCAGCAGCGCTTCGGCCAGCGAGGTGAGAACCTCGCGGATGGAACTGCGGATGAATACGGTATTGTCGTGGACGATCAGCCCCTCGACCCCCTGCGGCAGGCGGTCGAATATCTCGGGCAGGACGTCTCGGACCGCGGCGATGACCGAGAGGGGATTGGCGGTCGGAACCACGTCGATCGACATGAAGACGGCGGGCCGGCCGTCGAAGAACACGGACGTGTCGTAGGATTCGGCGCCGAGCCTGACATCCGCGACGTCGCTGAGCCGGATCAGGCTCGGGCCGGATTCCCGCACCACGAGTTGCTCGAACTCCTGCGCGGAGGTGAGGCTCGTGTTCGCGTTGAGGTCGACGGAAAGCGTCGTGCCCTTCGTGTTGCCGACTGCCGCCAGGTAGTTGTTCGCCGCCAGCGCCGCGCGCACCTCGGCGGCCGTGACGTTCAGCGCCGCCATCCGCCTCGGATCGAGCCAGATCCGCATGGCGAGCACCTGCTCGCCGAGGATGTTCGCCTGCTGAACCCCGGCCACGCTCTCCAGCCGCGGCCGGACCGCACGCGACAGATAGTCGGTCAGCTGGTTGCGCTCCAGCGGTCCGCTGCGGAACGCGAGATACATCGAGGCGGAACTCTCGCTGGTCCGCACGGTCACCACCGGGTTCTCGCTCTCCGGCGGCAGCTGGTTCCTGACCTGATTGATCTTCGTGATGATCTGGGCGACGGCGGCGTTCGGGTCGAAGTTGAGCTCCAGATGCGCCTGGATGCTGCTCGTTCCCTGAATGCTCGTGGACTCCAGGTAGTCGATGCCGTCGGCGCTCGCGATCGCCTGTTCGAGAGGCATCGTGATGAAGCCGCGAACGAGCTCGGAATCCGCCCCGGGATAGGGTGTCGCGATCGTGATGATCGTCGAGCTCGTCTGAGGATACTGGCGGATCTCCAGGGACTGGATCGAGCGCAGGCCGAGCATCAGGATGACGAGACTGACGACCGTCGCGAGTACGGGCCGTCTGACGAAGAGATCGGTGAAGGCGCCCATGCGTCAGGGACCGGCCGGTTTGGCCGGGGCCATTTCGAGCACATCGTCATCGGAGACGACGATCGGCGCGCCATCGTCCAGTTTCAGCTGGCCCGCGGTGACGACCAGATCGCCCACCTCGACGCCGTTGGCGACGGCGACCTTGGTGTCCCGGCGCTCGCCCAGTTCGACGAAGACACGCTTGGCGATCCTCGGCGGCCCGTTCCGAGCCTGGTGTGTCGCGTCCTCCTCCGCCGGCGCGGAGACGTCGTCGTCTCCGCCGAAGAGGTCGGAAAGCCACGTCAAAACGCCGCCATCGCCGTCGCTCCCCGCTTGCCCCTGTGGACCCGAAGAGGACGAGGCGGTCTCGGCGGACGCCTCGGCGATCATATAGACGGCGTCGCCGTAGGGATTGTAGCTGATCGCGGTTGCGGGGAGGGTGACCACCTCGCGTCGGTCGGGCAGCACGATCGCGATCTCGGCGAACATGCCGGGCCGCAGCAGGCGATCACGGTTCGGCAGAATTCCCTGGATCGAGAAGTTCCGGGTCTCGGCATCGACGTCCGGGCTGGTCGCGTTGATCCGTCCTTCGAATACCCGGTCGGGGTAGGCGTCCACGCGTATTTCGAGGGGTATGCCGGCATCGGTCCGGCCGTAGTGCTGCTCCGGCAGCGTGAAGTTCACGTGGATGGGGGCGATCGACTGTAGCGTGACGACGGCCTGGCCCGGCGACAGATACTGTCCGAGATTCACGCGCCGTATCCCGAGTTCGCCGTCGAAGGGCGCCTCGATCCGCTTCTTCCCGATGGCCTCCTGCCGCTCGCGTGTCTGCGCGCGCAGGCTCTCGACGCTGGTCTCCGCCTGCTCCACTTCTCTTCGGGCGATGGCACCGCGGCCGACGAGCCGACGGTTGCGGGCGAGATCGGAGCGCGCCTGCTGAAGCTGCGCCTGCAGGCTGGCGAGTTGTGCCCGATCGGTCTCGGCGATCAGCTGCGCGAGGAGGTCGCCGCGGCTCACGCTCTGGCCCGACTCGAAGCTGATCTCGCTGACGATGCCGGCGACCTCCGTCGTGACGTCGACGCCGTTTACGGCCTGTAGGGACCCGACGGAGGTGAGCCGTGTCCGCCAAGTCTCGCTCTCGGCCCTGGCTGCGGCCACCGTGACCGGCGGCCGCGATTGCTGCTGCTCCCCACCCTGCTCCGACCAAATGGCGCGGTAGGCGAGATAGGCGCCTCCAGCTACGACAGCCAGCGCGACGATCAACCCGAGGATGCGTCGCGGAGGGTGCGTTACGCTGCGCTTCTCCGTGGTGCGGGCGTTCTCGTCCTGCGCGTCCCCGCCGTCCGCATGGGCGGATGCGGAGCGGGCATCGTCCCGCCTCATCGGACGGTCGACCAGGATGTTGGCGGCCCCGAACGCAACGCGGCGGTATGCAGCGCGGCCGCTTCCTGCGGCACCGCCCCGCCCAGGGCAGCGAAGAGCGCCGCAGTGTGCTGGTAGCGGCGCCCGAGGGCGTTGACGTAGGCGATCGACGCTTCCTGGTACTGCTGCCGTGCGATCAGGACGTCGACATAGTCGACGACGCCGGCCTCGAACCGGAACTCGGCGAGATCTAGGCTCTCCTGCGCCGCTTCGACCGCCTCGTGCTGTGCCCGCAGCGCGCGTGCATCGTGCTCGATCGCGCGCAACGCGTCCGCCACTTCCACGAACGCGTCGAGCACGGTCTGTCGGTACTCCGCCAGCGCCGCTTCGAAGGCCATCACGGCGGCATCTCGTAAGGCGCGGAGCTGGCCACCCTGGAAGATCGGCGCCGCCAGACCCGCACCGAGCGTCCAGATCGGGTCGAGCGAGGCCGGCAGGTTGGGTAGATCGACGCCGCCGACGCCGTAGGACGCGCTCAGCGTGATCTGCGGATACAGATCGGCCGTCGCGACCCCGATCTCGGCGCTCGCCGCATGCAGGGCGCTTTCCGCCGCCAGGATGTCAGGCCGCTGCCGCGCGAGCGTCGAGGGCAGGGTGACGGGCAACCGCCGCGGCAGTTCGAGGTCCTCGAACCGCACGGGCGGGGGAGCCCAGCCGCCAGGTGCGCGGCCCACGAGCAGTGCCAGGCGATGTTCGTTCTCGGCGAGCCGCTGTGCGAGGACGGGTAGCGGCGCCCGGACCGCCGCCAGATCGGCACGCGCCGTCACCAAGTCCGCGCGCGCGACATAACCCTCCGCCACCTGCACGTCGATGAAGCGGAGCCGCCGGTCCTGCGCCGCGATCAATTCCTGCCGCAGTGCGATCTCCGCACGCAGCGCCGCCCCGGCGAGCGTGGTGCTGACGACGTTGCCGATGAGCGAGAGATAGGCGGCCTGCACCTCGAAGCGCTGCTGCTGCGTCCGGGCGGCCTGGGCCTCGATCAGGCGGTCTTCCCGCCCGAACAGGTCGAGATTGTAGCTCACGACGCCGGAGGCGGTGTAGACGTTGTAGGCGCTGCCGCCGCTGCCACCGCGGGGAGAGCCGCCTTGCGCCGTTTCGGCTCCGGAAGCGCCGCCGCCCACCGCACTGCCGCCCGACGCACTGCCGGCGGATAGCGGCCTTTGCCGCGAAGCGTCGCCCTCGATGCCGATCGTCGGATAGCTGCAGTCCGGTGTCGGCTCGGAGCAAAGCCTCGGCTCGGCGCAGACGTGCCTGTGCTGCGGCCAGATCCAGGTTCTGTGAAACCGACTGTGCCACGAGACCATCCAGCGCGGCGGAGTCGAACAACCGCCACCACGCCGCCGGCGGCCCGTGTCCGTACAGCAGGACCTGTTCGCCGCCCCCTGCTGCCGGCAGCGACACCGTCTCGCGAACCGGATTCCCCGCGACGTAGCCGGCAGGGGCTTGCGGATCGGGGCGCTCGAAGTCTGGCCCGACGGCGCAGGCCGACAATGATGCGAGCGTCCCCAGCATGCGCGGCCACCTCACTGGGTCATGACCCCGACCTCCGTGGCCCAACGCGACTTCCGGCGACTGCCGCTGCCCGAAGAAGTCTTTAGACCCTGTTGTTCCGTCCTGGCGCGTCGGCTGTCGACGCACGCCGATGTCTAGAAAACGGAAACGTGCGACCGGTTCCCCGGCCATGAGCACATCCGCTCGAGAACCCCCGGATTGCTACGGCGTCCCCGATCGCCCGGGCGGCAGTCTTCCGGAGATCGTGTAGAGGTACGCGGTCATGTCGCGCGCGAGGGCTTCGGGGACTCCGAGGTCGGGCATGGCGCTCAGCGGGTCGACCGCCTGAGGGTCCATGATCCAGCGCACCATGTTTTCGGGCGTATTCCGCAGCACCCCTGCGATGTACCGACGGCGTCCCGCCTCGCCTAAGGATGGCCCGACATGCAGGTCGGGCTTCCCGACCAGTCCGGGTATCATGTGACACTGCAGACAGGCATGCACCTGCATGGCGATGCGACCGCGTTCGGGGTCGCCGATCGCCGTGTCCGTCGCCGTCTCGGCCGCCTCCGACTGCACCGACACCAGGGCATCCGTCCGGTCAGGGACCTCGGCCGCGAGCGCCGCGTAGTCCGCCGGCGACAGGCTCGGCAGCGCCTCGACCAGCGCGGTCAGGCTCCACATGTCGGCATCGCTCATGCGCATCTCCCAGGCCGGCATGCCGCTCATCTTCAGGCCGAAGCGGATGAACCAGTAGATCTCCCGGGGCGGCCGGTCGCGCGCCGCGGCGACCAGGTTCGACGGCACCGGCATCATGCCGAGAGCGAACTCCGCCGGCGCGACCCCGGGTGCGCCGTGACACTGGGCACAATGCTTGCGGTAGAGCGCGACACCCTCCGGGTCGGCGCTCGGCGCGAAGTCGGCGGGGACCTCCACATCGCGCGCGTCCAGCGCCACGACCGTGTCGCGGCCGACCGCGATCGCCCGGAACACCCAGAGCGGATGCTGGCGGATGGCGGTGAGATTGTAGAATTCGCCGAACACGAACGCCGCGATACCGGCGGTGACGACAGCGCTCAGTCCGAAGAGGGTCAACCGGACGGCGCGCCTCACGACCCGCTCCCTACGGCATAGAGATAGTCGGCCAGAAGGCGGGCCTCGTCCGGCGTGATCCCGACATCGGGCATGGCGGATCTGGGATCAACCGCCTGCGGGTCGGCGATGAACCGTGCCAGCGCCTCCCGCGTGTTGGGCAGCACCCCCGCCACATAGGCTTGGCGTGCCATCGCGGTCAGCGGCGGACCGGTGCGCCCGTTCGCGCCGGGCGTGTCTGGAATGACGTGACAGGTGCCGCAACCGTGCTGCGCCAGGAGAGTGCGGGCCGCCTCTCGGTCTTTCCCGCCGAACTCGCAGCCGAGAAGCACGCCCAGCGCAAGCAACACCAGAAGCGGCTTCACGGAGGGAACCTCTCGGCGCGCAGTTCCGCGTCGCGCAGCAATCCGGCGAAGACGGCGACGGCTGCGCCCAGAAGGATGGCGCAGCAGGGGACCCACATGATCAGCCCGCCGAGCTGCTGGTCCTGCAGCGGCGTGAGGCCCCACCCACCCGCTCCGGCGGCATAGGCGGGATACCAGAGGGTCCGCGCCGTCGTCAGCAGCGCCGCCAGCGCGCAGGAGTGAACCGCCGTCGCGAACACCGCGAAGAAAGCGCCGGCACGTCCCTCAGCCCGCGGTCGTTCCAGAACGGCGGTCCAGAGCAGCAGGGCCGCGCCGAGAAAGCTCGCGTGCTGCGCTGCATGCACGGCATCGCTGCGCAGTGCCCATTGGTGGAGCGCCGGCATGTGCCAGATCCAGAGCGCGACCAGATAGATCATCCAGGCACCCAGTGGATGTGTCGCCGCGCGCCAAGCCCGGCCCGCCGCACCGCCGGCGAGACGCCCGAGCGCAGCGCGGCGCGAAGCCGGCACCGCCCACAGGAACGCCAGTCCGGGCCGCCCCAGGACCATCAGTGGCGCCGCGACCAGCATCAGGCCGAAATGCTGGATCATGTGCGCCGAGAGCAGCCGCTCCGCCCAGGTATCGAGCGGCGAGAGCAGAAGCCCTCCGGCGAGCAGATACCCCAAAGCGAACAGGGTGACGCGGAGCCCGTGCAAGCCGCGCCCCGGCCCCGCCCGTCGCCACAGGCGGAGGAGCCCGAGCGTATAGGCCGATCCCGCTGCGGCCATGGCGAGCAGCACGAGCGGGTCTGCGGTCCAGCCGGCATCGTGCGCCGTATGCGCCGAGGCGGGCCCCGCCGACAGCAGCACGAGAAGCGGAACGATGAGGCGGAGATCAGACACCGGCACAGACCTCGATCGCGAACGATCCGACATACTCGACGGTGATCCCGCCCAGGGCTGCGGCGCAGAACATGAGACCGATGAGCGCCATCATCCGCATGCGCTGTCGGCTGCGTTCGGGCCGAATCCGTCGCGAGCGGCGCAGCGCGTGGAGCGAGGCCAGGGCGCCGAGGCTACAGATCCCCAGGCAGAAGACGGTCAGCGCGTGATAGGGCCAAATCCGGTCGATGCGGCAGAGCCATGTGACCATCGCATAGCCGATCCCTTGGTGCAGCGCCCACGCAGCCGGTGCCAGCACCCAGCCGACCCATGGCGTGAGTGCCTCCCTGCCTTCCTGGCGTGCCAGTATCAGGTCGTCTGCTCTCTCCTCACATGACCGCTCATGGGTGCGCTCGGACATTCCCGACTCTCACAACCAGCGCGGCGCCCAATAGAGCACCAGGTAGATGGGCAGGAACACGGCGGCGACGAAATACCAGTAGAGCGTGTCCACGACGACGCCGAGCTGTCGTTCCGAGGTGAAGTAGTCCATCCAGGCCAGTACGGCGACGACTGCGGTTCCGAGGATCGCCGAGACCACATGGGTGAAGTGGAAGCCGGTGATCGCCCAGAGGATCGAGCCGTAGGCATGCTCGTCCCACCGCACCCCGAAGGCGGCGAACTGGAGCCAGCGGAAGACGAGCGCGAGGCTCGCCAGCGCCACGCTCGCCGTCACGCCCATGGCCAGCTGCGTCTTCCGGTCGGCGTCACTGCCGCGTCCGGCCCACCACATGGTCACGCTGCTGAGCGGCAATACGCAGAGAACCACTGTCGCCCAGAAAGGATCCGGCGGTTTGATCCCGGCCGGCGGCCAGGTCTCGCTCTGCGACATGAGGTAGAAGTAGCTCGTGAGCAGATTGGCTACGACGGCGGCCTCGATCGCCACGGCGCCCAGGACGCCCCACCAGAGCGGATGCGTATGTGGCGTCAGGCGCGGCAGCCCGGACGCGTCGACAGCGATCTCGGTTTCGATGGCGGCGTCGGTCAAATCACCTCGCTTCGCCTGCGCGGCAGGAACCAGAACACGAACGTGGCGAACGCGCCGAATATCCCGGCGACGTAGAACCACGGGCTGAAGATCAGACCGAAGAAACAGACCGACAGGACAACGGCGGAATAGAATGGCCACGGCGTCGGGGTGGGGAGGATCTGCACGGACTGCGGCCGCGCATCCAACAGGGTCGTCACGATCGTCTCGCGACGGTCGATGCGCATTCCCCCGACCACGGCGCGCCTGCCGGTGCGCTCCCAGTCCCATATCGGCTGGTCGCTGCGCACGACGATCTGCTCGGCGAAATTGCAGTTGAGCGGCGGTGAGGTCGTCGCCCACTCAAGCGTCGGCGCGTGCCACGGGTTCGCCGGCGCCGCGTCGCCCGCCCGAAGGCTGCGGAACACGTTCCAGAAGGTCAGCGCGAAGCCGGCGGCCAGGACGAAGGCACCGACGGTGGCGAGCTGGTTCAGGAAGTCCCAGCCGAGGCCCGGCAGGTACGTGTAGATCCGCCGCGGCATCCCCTCCAGTCCGAGTTGGTGCATCGGAAAGAAGGTCAGGTTGAAGCCGACGAACGCGATGCCGCAGCTCCACTTCCCCAGGCGCTCGTGGAGCATCCGGCCGGTGACCTTCGGGAACCAGTAGTAGAGCCCTGCCAGCAACGGGAAGACCGCTCCACCCACCAGCACGTAGTGGAAGTGCGCGACGACGAAATAGGTGTCATGGACCTGCCGGTCGAACGGTACCGAGGCGACCATCACCCCCGTGAGCCCGCCGGTCACGAAGATCGCGAAGAAGCCGAGAACGAACAGCATCGGCGTATCGAAGCGGATCCTGGCGCCCCACATCGTCGCGATCCAGCAGTAGATCTGCACGCCCGACGCGATGGCGATCATCGACGAGGCCGCCTGAAAGAACGAGCGTCCGAGCAGTGGAAGGCCCGTCGCGTACATGTGATGGACCCAGAGTCCGAAGCTCACCATGCCCACGCCGACGATCGCGAGCACCAATGCCGTGTAGCCGAAGACCGAGCGCTGGGTGAAGGTGACCACGATGGTGGTGACGATGCCGAGCGCGGGCACGAGGATGATGTAGACCTCCGGGTGGCCGAAGAACCAGAAGAGGTGCTGCCAGAGGAGCGGTGAGCCGCCGAGGTCGGGATTGAAGAACTGCGTGTCGACGAGGCGGTCCATGGTGAGCATGGCGCTGGCGACGATCACCGACGGCATCGCGAACATGATCATGAAAGCCATGACCAGTGCGGCCCAGACGAAGATCGGCATCCGGTTCAGCGACATGCCCGGCGCGCGCAGCTTGAAGATGCTGACGATCAACTCGACGGCGGCGGTGAGCGCCGACACCTCGATGAAGGTGATCATCGTCACCCAGATGTCCACTCCCCGTCCCTCGGCGTATTCAGGACCGGAGAGCGGGACGTAGTTGAACCATCCGGCGGCGGGCGCCATGCCGACGAAGAGCGACGCGAAGAACACCGTCCCGCCGATGAGATAGATGTAGTAGCCGAAGGCGCTGAGTCGCGGGAACGCCAGATCCCGGGCGCCGATCATCAACGGCACGAAGTAGATCGCGACGCCCTCGACCGCCGGTATCGCGAACAGGAACATCATTGCCGTCCCATGGACGGTCATCACCTGATTGTACGTCTCCGGGCCGAGAAAATCGTTCAGTGGCGTGACGAGCTGCAGCCTCATCGCCAGCCCGAGCAGCCCCGCGATCAGGAAGAACGCGAACGAGGTAACGAGAAAGCGCAGGCCGATGCTGGTGTGGTTCACATGGGTGAACCAGCCGAAGAAGCCCGGCGGCGACAGCCAGGTCCGCTCGATCTCCGCCAACTCCTCGTGAATCGGATCGGTCCGGCGAGCGCGCAGGTCGAGGGCGGGGTCGATGTCGTTCATTTCAGCGCGCCGAGAAAATCGAGAAGGTGCTGGAGTTCCTCCGGTTCGGGTGCGATCGCGGGCATCAGGGCGCCGGGCTTGACCTCGTGAGTGCTGGTTATCCAGCCGCCGAGATTGCCACGGGTGTTGGGCAGCGTCGCGGCCGCCAGCGTCGCCCGGCTGGCGAGATGGGTGAGGTCGGGACCGGCCTGGCCATCGGCGGCGGTGCCCCGGATCGCGTGACACACGCCGCAGCCGTTTTTCAGGAATGCGTCGAGCCCGGGGCCGCTGGTCACCGCAGCATCCGCGGCCTGGTCTGCGACCCATGTTTCATAGGCGGGGCGGGGCTGAGCGACGACGACGAATCCCATGAGAGCGTGCTGCATGCCGCAGAACTCGGCGCACTGCCCGCGCCAGACGCCGGAGACAGCCGGCTGTGCGTAAAGCACGTTGTCCTTGCCCGGGATCAGGTCGGTTTTGCCCTGCAGGTTCGGCACCCAGAAGCTGTGGATCACATTGTCCGACGTCAGACGCAACCGCGCCCGCTCTCCCACCGGCAGATGCAGTTCGTTAGCCGTCACGGCGATCACCGCGCCGTTCTTGTCGAGGTAGCGGAACTCCCACCACCACATGCGCCCGTCGACTTCGACGGTCGGAGCGGTTGCGCTTCGACCGTCGGCGCCTTCGGTCTCATCGCCGATCATGACGCCCGTGTACGTCACCGCCACTACGGCGAGCGCCGGTGCCACCACGCCTCCCGAGACGACCAGCACCATCGATGCGCGGAAGGAGATCGGTCGCGACTGGCCGCCCCGCCACGCCAGGCTCAGGGCGATGACCAGCAATCCCAACGTAACGGCGAGAATCAGCGCGCCCGCACCGAAGAACCACCACGAGAGCAGCGCCATGAGGCGCGCGTCCTCGCTGGACGGCGCCAACACGCTCTGCGGGCCGTCGCATCCGGTAAGCAACAGGGCGGCTGCCATGGCGCTGACCGCGCGAAACCACCGCCGGGCTAGGCGCCGGCGGGCGGGCGACTGCCGTCGGCGCGGGTTGTCGTGGTGGTCGGGGCGGCCGACGACGATCATCGTGGGCCCTTGATCGGGACGATCGCGGCTGGACGATGTCGATAGGGCCACTTCTTTCCCTTGCGGCTTAAAGCGGAACTGAATGCCGGCGGTCCGGCCGCTGGATCGGTTGTGCGCTTCCAAGGCATCCGGCGCCGCAGACTTCGGCAACAGAGACTTCCGCGCGAAGTTCCCGGCTGGACGGGAACCCGGGCCCGAGCCTGCGGTTTCGCAGGCGATGATCTATCGTGCCGCCGGATCAACCGAAGCCGATGCGACGCCCATGTCGCTGTCGGCGATCACCGACCGCACCGGCTTCCGCTTTCCGCCGGTGACCGTCGGTCACGAGGGCGCGCCCCGTTGCGTGGGCGTGGAAGTGGAATTCGGCTCGATTACCCCGCGTGCCGCTGCGTCCGCCCTGCAGGGAGCGTTCGGCGGCCGGTCCTGCAGCGTGGACGACCACGATGTCCGGATCTCGGGCTCCGAGATCGGCGACTTCACCGTGAAGCTCGACACCCGCTATGCCCACCCGGCGGATCCGAACGACGGTTGGATGGGGCGTCTCCGGGCCCTGTCCGCGAAATATGTCGGGAAGGCCGCGCGCCATGTCGTGCCGTCGGAATTCGTCACCGCGCCGCTGCCGATGCACGACCTTCCGAAGCTCGAGCGGGCCGTCGACGTCCTGAGGAAGGCGGGCGCCAGCGGCACTTTCGAAAGATCGCTCTTCGCCTTCGCCGTTCACCTGAATCCGGAGGTTCCGAAGCGCGATGTCGAAACCGTGGTCGCGATCATGAAGGCGTTCGTGGGCCTCGACGATTGGCTGCGCGAGAGCTTTCAGCCCAAGCGTCTGCGGCGCACCTTGGGTTTTGCGGCGCCGTATCCGGAAGCCTACCGCCGCAGGCTCATGGACCCTGCCTACTGGCCCGATGCCGATGCGCTGATCGACGCCTACATCGACGCCAATCCGACCCGCAACCGTGACCTCGACATGCTTCCCCTGTTCCTGAACCTCGACGAGGAGCGGGTCCGCCGTCGGCTTCCGAAGGAGAAGATCGGCAGCCGGCCCGCATTTCATTATCGGCTGCCGGGCGCGCGGCTCGGGGACCCCGACTGGTGCATCGCGGCCATATGGAACGGCTGGGTGGCGGTTGAAACGCTCGCCGCGGACCGCGAGCGCCTCGATCTGATCTGCCGATCCTATCGGGCATTCTCCGGCAGTCCCGCAGCATGGGGCAGACGATCGGCGGCCCTGGCGTTCGGAGGATCCGATTCGCACTGAGAGGCTGCCGCCGCTGAACGGCAACCTATGGGCCGCGACGGCCGGGGAGGCGCCGCCGCGCACGGCCGTCGGTTCCGCAGACGAGGCTGATACGGTCGTCGTCGGCGGCGGCGTCACGGGCTTATCCGCGGCGCTGCACCTGTCCGAGCGCGGGCAGCGCGTGACCCTAATCGAGGCGGGCGATCTCGCGGGCGGCGCCACGGGCCGGTCGAGCGGTCAGGTGTTGCCGGGACTGAAGGCGCCGCCGTCCGCCTTGGAAGGACGCCTGAGCGCGGCGGCCGCCGCGCGGCTGGCGGCCTGGAGCGGCGGCGGCCCCGATCTCGTCTTCGATCTCGTCGCCAGGTGGAACATCGACTGCGCCGCCGTCCGCGCGGGCGCCGTCCAGGCCGCTGCCACCGCCCGCGGCATGAGAACGTTATGCCGATGGGCGCAGGAGTGGCGTGATCTCGGCGCGCCCGTGCGGGTGATCGACCGGGACGAGGCGGTGGTGCTGCTGGGTACGCCCGCCTATCGGGGTGGGGTCGTCGACGCCCGCGGCGGCTCCATCCACCCCCTGAACTACGCCTGGGGACTGGCCCGCGCGGCAACCGCGCTCGGAGCGAGGCTTTGCTTGCGGACCACCGCGAGTGCACTGCACCGCAGCCGCGACGGCTGGCGCGTGGAGACCGATGGCGGCGACGTGCGCTCCGCTTCAGTTGTCGTGGCGACGAACGCGTACAGCGGCTCGCTCATTCCCGGCCTGCATCGCAGCGTCGTCGCCCTGCGCGCCTCGCAGGTCGCGAGCCGGCCGCTCCCTGAGGGTATGCGCACGGCGATCCTGCCGCAGCGGCACGTGGCGTCGGACCGCAGGCGGGCGCTGATCTCCTTCCGGATATCGCCCTGCGGACGGCTGATCCTTGGAGGGCCTGGCGGCACGCGCGGCCTGCGCGGCCCGGCGCTGCACCGTGCGGCGCGGCGCACGGGACGGGCGCTGTTCGGTCATCTCGACGCGGTGGAATGGGAGTATGGCTGGTCCGGTCATGTGGCGATCACGCGGGATTCGCTGCCGCACCTGCACGAGCCGGAGCGCGGACTGCACGTGGCGCTCGGCTACAACGGCGAAGGACTGGCGCTCGGCACCGCCCTCGGCAAGCTTGTTGCCGAGCGGGTCTGCGGTCGGTCGGCGGAGTCGATGGATGTCGCGGTGACGCCGATCCGGCGGATTCCGCTGCACGGAGTGGTAGGCAAGGCGATCGCACTCGGCGAGAGGATCCTGCCTATCGTCGACCGGATCGAGCAGCGCCTGACCTGACCGTGCCGCGTCCTGCGGCCGGCTCGGCTCGCCAGTGCCGCTTCACGTAGCGCCACTGGGAGAGGGCGAAGAGCACGTCCAGCGGGATGATGCCGAAGACCTTGAAGTTGACCCAGACGTCGGTCGGCTGCGTGCGCCAGACGAGTTCGTTCGTGGCCGCCAGCAAAAGGAGAAAGATCGCCGCGCGCCAAGTGAGCCCGCGCCAGCCCTTGTCCGTCAGCCGCAGCGTTCCCTGGAAGACCTGCCGGAGCAGCGGCTTGTGCAGCAGCATCGACCCCATGAGGCCGAGGGCGTAGATCCCGTTGATGACGGTCGGCCGCAGCTTCACGAAGAGCTCCTCGTGAAAGGCGAGCGTCAGCCCGCCCATGGCGAGCGCGACCGCCGCGGTGAAGGCGGGCAGTACCGGAAGGCGGCGACGGCGCAGCCACGAGAAACCCATCGAGAAGACGATCGCCGCTATGAAGATGCTGGTGGCAGGCATGAAGCCGAACGCCTTATAGCCCGCGAAGAATGCCAGCAGGGGGCCGAACTCCAGCATCAGGCGCCCGAGGATCGCCTTTGGCGCCGGACCCTTGTCCGATCCGCCGTCGCTCATGCCGTACCGCCGCCCGCCCCGGCCGCGCCCTGGGCGTAGCGGGCCAGTTCCTCGATCCGGCCCGGCTCGTTCATGACCCGCGGCACTTTGTGCTGGCCCCCCAGCTTGCCGCGCTCGCGCATCCAGGCGGCGAAGGTGCCTTCCGGCGCCGCGACCGCCTTCGGCGGATCCATCCCGAATCCGCCCGCCCGATGGTCCCGGTAGTCCTGGTTGAGCGCGGAGAGGCGTTCGTCGAGCAGACGCTCGAACGCCCGGAGTGCTTCCCGCTGCGGCGGCGGGCCCGCGAACTCCACCACGTAGAGGTGGCCGCCGGGCGTGCCGCCGCCCTTCTCGTTGAAGACCGGGCCGACGGCGAAATCGTTCACGGGCTGGCCGATCGCGTTGGAGGCGGCATCGAGCACGGCCCTTTCGATCTCCTCGCCGATCAGATGCTCGCCGAAGGCGGACAGCGAATAGGAGGTGCGTCCGGAGATCAGCAGGCGCGGCGGGTCGAGATCGACGAACCGGACGGTATCCCCGAGCACATAGGCCCAGACGCCGGCGCAGCTGCTGAGAAGCAGGGCATAGTCGACGTCGCGCTCGACGTTTCCGATCCAGAAGCGCGGCGGCGTGGCCGACTGCAGATCGGCGGTCCGCACGAACTCGAAGAACAGCCCGTTGTCGAGGAGCATCCGCAGCCCGTCGCCGGGGTCGCGGTCCGCCACGGCGATGAATCCTTCGCTCGCCGGATAGACCTCGCGCAGCTCGGCGCGGCTCCCCTCGAGCAGCCGCTCGAAGCGGCCCCGATACGGGGCGAAGCTCACGCCGCCGTAGACGACGAGGTCCAGGGCCGGGTAGAGGTCTGCGAGCCTTCCCGGCGTGTCCGGCCGCAGCCGCGCCAACTGGTCGAAGAACAGCAGCATCCAGTTGGTCGTCCCGCCGACGGTCCGGATCGGCTCTTCCAGCGACCGCGGGCCGAGGGCCGCCATCTTCTCTTCCCAGTCGGCTATCCGCGCGAGATCGGGGGGAGGGAAGTAGAAGAGCCGCGCCCAGCGCGGCACCTCGCGTGCCGCGATGCCGCTGAGGTCGCCCGCGAAGATGCCGGGCGCCTCCTCCGCCATGGCGGTGCTGCCGCCCAGCATGAAGTTCTTGCCGTCCAGTACCCTGCTGTCGGGGCGGGCGGCGAGGTGGAACGTCAGCAGGTCGAGCACCGCGCGCCTGTTGGCCGACACCATCCGGCGTGACACGGGGATGTATTTCTGCTTGCCGGTGGTGGTGCCGGACGTGACGGCGAAATAGGGGATGCGTCCCGGCCACGTGACGTCGTCGAGCGTCGGAAAGCCGTCCTGCCAATATGCGGCCCAGAAATCCTCGTAGCGGCGCAGCGGCACGCGGTCCTGGAAGTCCTCGACGCTTCGGATCTCGCCGAAGCCGTGATCGCGTCCGAAGCGGGTCGTCCGCGCCTGCCGCACGAGACGCTGCAACTGCCGGCGCTGTGCCCGTGCCGGATCCATGCGCCCGAGCTGCCGGCCACGGAACGCCGCGTAGGCCCGGAGAAGCGGCGTCGCGCGGATCATGAGCGCGCCGGCCGTGTCCGCGCGGTTTCTGCGGGGTCCTTCGGGCTGAGAACCGTCAGGCGTCGGAAGTCGCGGCGCACCGTCTCCGGCCGCATCGGCACCGCGATATAGTCGCCGTTACGCCAGAGGGGCAGCTGATCGAGGAAGGTCGTGCTGCCGAGCCAGCCGTCCTGGCCGCCGAGCAGTACGAAACGGTTGGCGTCGAGGTCGGAGAGGTCCGAAACGTGCCGGGCGTTGGCGCCGAGCCGCACGGCGTGCCGGCCCGCCGCGAGCCCGTAGGCGGTCTTCATCACCGTCTCGTTGCCGCCGCCGACGGCCAGATCGGCGAAGCGGTAGCGACGACCGCTCCCGGGCAGGATCGAAAGGCCGTGCGACAGCCGCAGCCGGTGGATGTCGCCCCAGTTCCGGTGGCGCTTCGTGACCCGCGCCGCCCGACGCGCCGCCTCCCTCGCGGCGGCCGACAGCCTGTCTGCCGGCAGCGTCGCGAGGTCCTGGCCGAGCAGGGTCAGAGCGTCCCAGGTGGCGCTGTAGATCGCGAAGTCTCTCTCGCCGTGCAGCGCTTTCAGGAAGTGATGGATCAGCACCTCGAAGGCGAGGGCGCCGGCCGATTCCGCCGTGTGACGACCGTCCCAGTCCCGCAGCGCCGCACAGAGCCGCCGGACGTCGGCATCCGCCATACCGGGCGGCCCGACGGCCCGCAGCAGCGCGTCGCGCAGCGGCAGGGACGACGGCATCGAGACGTCCCGCTGCAGCGCCTGCAGATCCTCGACCGTCAGGTGGTCGGCGGCGCCTAGGATCGAGCGCAGGCGATCGACCCGCTCGTCCGGCGAAAAGAAGAAGCCGACCGGCATCGCCGCGGCGTCGGGACGGTCGTTCGCCGAGGCGACGAAACCGGCTGCGGGATCGACCGTCGACGGCAGATGCTTGGCGGTCGCCAGGTCGCGCCAGTGCGCATCGACATCCATGCCGACGACCAAGTCCGTCGGCGCGCCCTGCGGGCGGCGGGGCAGGTGCGCCGCCATCGCCTGTCCGACGCGACCCTCGCGGTCGGCGTAGATCATGTTCTGGGCGGGGACCGCGAAGCCGTCGATCGCGTCCATGAACCCGTCCCAGTCGCGCGCGCGGGCGAGCCGGAGCATCGCCGTGATCTCGTCGTTCGGCCGGTGCCCGATCCAGCGCAGGGCGAGCCTGCGGCCGGCGGGCATGTCGAGCATGGACACGTCGGATATGATCGGCCCGTAGGGCGTTTCGCGGACGGTGATCTCGCGGGCCTTGCCCCATCGGACGCGGATCCGCTCCCGGCGCTCCGCGATCGCGTCGTCGGGGAGGCCGGTCACGTCGATCAGGTCGCTGCTGGCGGCGTGCAGGCTCGTTCCGCCCCATCCGATCCAGGGATTGCGGCCCAGGGCGACCACCGGCACCCCGGGAATCATCAGTCCGACCGCGTGATATCCGGGCGACTTCATGCCGGCGATCAGCCAGAGGTTCGGCAGGGCGATGGGAAGATGCGGGTCGCTGGCGATCAGCGCGGCGCCGGTGGCGCTTCGACCGGCGGCGATCGCGAACGAGTTGCTTCCGCCGCGGCCCAGCCCGGCCAGGAGCGGTGCGCCGGGTCCGCCTTCGCCCGAGCCCGCGCCGGAAAAACTCGGTACGAAGCCCTCCCGCATCAGGCGCTGCCAGATCTGAGGCCAGTCCTCGCGCCGGCGCAGCCGCAGGAGGCGGTGCCAGACCCGCCAGCTGAAGTCGGTCGCAGCGAGCCGCCCGACCGCCACCAGATCCTCCATGCTCCACGGTTCGGCGCGCATTCCGAGAACGCGGAATTCCTCCGGCCGAACGCGCATGGCGCTGATCTGGGCGTTGATGCCGTCGGCGAACCCCGCGAGCCATTCGTGCGTCTCGGCCGGCAAGGCCGCGACCGCGGGCGGCGCTGCGCGGCCCAGCCCCAGCGTCCGGAGCATGCCGTCCAGCCCGACCGTCGCCGGTCCGAGGACCTCGGCCAGCCGCCCCCGTGCCGCGCGTCGCATGAACTCCATCTGGACGAGGCGAAGATGCGCATGCACCGCGCCGAGCCCCACGGCGAGATCCCGATCGTCGCCCGCCTCGATGAAGGGCACGTGATGATGGTTCCAGCGGATCTCCACCCGAGCCTTCAAGGGGAGGTCGTGCCGCACCAGCGCGTCCAGCCGCGTCTCGACGTCGAGGCGGGGCCTGCGGCCGGCAAGGACCGTCCCGATCCCGGCGCGTACGGCGAGTAAGGCCATTCCTCCGATCAGTCCGGCTCGGTGCATCATCATCGCTGGGGGCAATGTCGCATGCGTACGGTGACGCGGCAGATCCGTTGCGCTACGGGCTCACGCCATCAGAAGCACCGCGGCGCACCTGAGGTTCCGTATCGTCTTCCCGCCGAAGTTGGCCCAACCCGCTGCACCCGCTAGAGCCGGGAACTGGACCTCGATCCGCGCCGCACCCGGTCCTGTCGCTTCGTCCAGATGACGAAGGTCGACAGCGTCCACCTGCAGCCCCAAGCAGGCCTTCAGCGCGGCGAATGCGGGCGAACTCATGCAGATGTAGATGGCGCCCTTGGTCAGCGGCACGAACGCCGCACAGGCGGTCTGCAGGAAGGCGCCGAAGCCGTCGCCCAGCGCGTCGTTGGCGATGCGGCGCTTGCCGACACCCTGTGGTCGACGTTGTCGGGCGGATCCGTGAAGACCATGTCGGCCAGCGACCCCGCCCAGCACCCGCTGCACGTCCTCCGACTTCAGTGCATCGCCGCACAGCAGCCGGTGCTCACCCAGGCACCAGAGGTCGCCCGCACGACTGACCGGATCCACAGGCGGGGCAGGGGCCTCGTCGGCGAACGAGCCGCCCTGGCGGAAGTGGTCGAGCAGCGTGCCGATCTCGCTCTCGGCAAACCCGGCGAGCGAGAGATCCACACCCAGTGCATCGAGGTCTGCCACCTCTGCCGCGAGCAGATCCTGGTCCCAGCCGGCGTTCAGGGCGAGGCGATTGTCGGCGAGGATGTAGGCACGGCGCTCCGCCTCGCTGAGGCCCGCCAGCTCGATCACCGGCACGGTGCCTTCGGCTGGGCCAGCCCCAGCTTGCGCGCCGCCAGCAGGCGCTCGTGCCCGGCGATGACACGTTCTCGCCGTCGACCAGGATGGGATTGGTCCAGCCGAAGGCGTGGATAGAGGCGGCGATCTCGGCGAGTTGCTTCTCGGAATGGGTGCGGGCGTTGCACGCGTAGGGAATAAGGTAGCCGACCGAACGCTGTTCGACCGCGAGATCGGCGCCGGTCAGGCGTCCGTCTCCGGAGTTGGTCGACTGTATCGACGTCTTTGCCGAGGTTCCCGAAGCGCCGGAATGGCGGATATCCGCGGATGTGCGGGCCTCAGCCTGCATCGATACCCCCCTAGGGAATACGCGGTTGTAAGATAAGATGGGCGCCTCCGGTCCCATGAGGCAAAGGCCACAGCTATATGACTTCCCCGCCCCCTCTCCTATCTGCAATATCTCTAGGGCAAGGCCTGCGGGTTGTCAATCAATGCGATCTGCGCGTATCTGCTATCTACTACGATGACTGCGAAAAAATGCACAGACGGAGCGCCATTACTTTATCAGGCCTGCCCAATAAGATGATCGATGTCTGGCTGCGTCGGTCCGGCGATGGCGCACCGCCAATCCGACACCCAGCGCGATCATCAGGCCGCCGGAGGCTTCCCGCAGTCGTCGAATCACTCCCGGGCGCGATGCGGCCCCTTCGCGAACACGTCCCGCTGCGAATGCGACCACTATGTCGGCGAGGGCGTTGAGCGTGACTGACACCAAGCCCAGCACCATGAACTGGAGCGCGACGTCGCCCTTAGCCGGTTCGACGAATTGGGGGACGAAGGCGAGGAAGAATGCCGCAGTCTTCGGGTTCATCGCCTCGACCAGATCCGCGATGTTCCGGAACGGCGGCGGATACCGACCCGCGATCCTCCTCTCCAATGCCAGGAGCCGTGTGCGCTGGCCGGATCAATATCGGATTACCCGTTCTAATTGAGTGGCTATGGCTTCGCAGTAGAGCGATCAGTGTCTTCGACGCGGCGGCGAGCCGCAGAGGGGAGCGCGACGATGACCACGACGATCCTGGCGAGCGAGAACGAGGGCTGGGGTTTCTTCGCCACCCTGCGCGGGCATGCGGACCAGGGGGAGGCCTGGGCGCTGGCGCTGGCGGCGGTCGGGCGCGCCACGGGCTTTTCGCAGGAGGCGGTGCGGGACTTCCTCGACAGCCGGCACGGCCGGCACTTCGCCGACGACGTGGCGAACGGGCTGCACGCCGGGCTGGAATTGGCGGCGGCGATCGACGCGGCGGTGATGCGCTGGATGGGCTGGCGCATCGGGCGGCAGACGGAGCGCGACACCGGAATCCCGCGCGGCCTGCCCTACCTCACCGGCTTCGTCGGGCACTTCGAGGCGCCGCTGGCGGACTGACGCCGACACCCCTCCCGCACCGCCCCTGCGCCGTCCGCGGCCGGGGGCTCCGGGTCGTAGCAGGGACGCGATCGTGCGGACCCCCAAACCCGGAGACGACCATGAGCAACCTCACCGATACCCAGCGCCTCGTCCTCGCTGCCGCCGCACAGCGCGCCGACCGTTCGCTCCAGCCGCTCCCGGCGAGCCTGAAGGGCGGTGCGGCGCTCAAGGTGGTCAACGCCCTCGTGACGCGGGGACTGGCCGAGAAGGCCGACGATGGCGAGCGCATCAGCCAGCAGGGGCTGGCAGCCATCGGTATCGAGGTCGAGCAACCCGAGGCACCTTCCTCGGATGATGCGCCGAAAGCGAAGCCGCCCCGCACTGGTACGAAGCAGGCGCTGCTGATTAACATGCTGCGCCGGGACGAGGGCGCCACCATCGAGGAGGTGGTCGCGGCGACCGGCTGGCAGAGCCACACGGTGCGGGGCGCGATTGCCGGGGCGCTGAAGAGGAAGCTGCAGCTCGACGTCACCTCTGAGAAGGTCGAGGGCCGCGGGCGGGTCTACCGGATCGTGTAGCTTCACGACATAGCACCCCGATCCTGCGCCGCCGGCCTGATGTCGCGGCGTACTTCGTCGGGTCTGTCGCCCTCCACATCGTCTAGAGACGATTCGGTAACCTTTATTTCACTTTGGCGGGTGGGCCGCTGTTGCAGCTGCTCATGGCTAACCTATCTGCGGCAGTGATGGTTGCTGATTTTGATCGAGTGGAAGTCTTTATGTCCGATGACGCCGTTACCGACAAATTGACCGAGACCAAGCTGGCGGAGCTGACCGCGCAGATCGTGTCCGCCTTCGTTGCCAACAACTCCCTGCCCACTGCCGACCTGCCGACCCTCATCAAGGGTGTGTCGTCCTCGTTCGTGCGCGAGCAGGCGGCGCCGGAGCCAGAGCAGATCACGCCGGCGGTCCCGGTGCGCAAGTCGGTGGCCCCCGACCATCTCGTCTGCCTCGTGTGCGGCAAGCACCAGAAGACGCTGAAGCGGCACATCGCGACGTCGCATGGGATGACGCCGGATCAGTACCGCACGACGTTCGGGCTGAGTTCCGATTACCCGATGGTCGCAGCGGACTATGCCCAGGCGCGCTCCGACATGGCCAAGCGCATCGGGCTCGGCCAGAAGGGCCGGGCCAGCAAGGCGGCGGCTGCTGCTCCGTCTAAGCCTGCGCGCCGCGGGCGCCCGCCGAAGCAGGCGATGGCCGCGGAGTAGGATGCACCGGCGTCGGCGCGTCGGACATTGTCGTGGTTGGGGGACGTGCAATGTTGTGTGTCCCCCAACCGCATCGAGCCTCGTCACGCGGTGGCTGCAACGTCCGGCTTCGCTGCGATGATGTCGATCTCCACCAGCCATTCCGGGCGTCCCAGAATCGAGACGACGACGCCGGTCGAGACGGATTGCACGCCTCCCAGCCAGCGGCCGACGACCGGATAGACGGCGACGCGGAGACGAGGCGCGACGAGTCGGTGACGATCTTGCGGATATGCCGAAGATCGCTGCCGCACTCCTTCAGCAATATCTCCGGCTCGCTCGTCGCGCACGCGGCAGCGAGGAGAGGCATCTCATGCGCAGGGGGCATGGAAGGCATAATCGGCGTCTGTCGCCACCTCGCCCTGGCAAACGAGAGATCCGATGAACGCGCAACAGCACCGCCGCACGCTTCGAGCCGCGCTCGATACCGGCGATACCCTTGTCGCCCCCGGCGCCTATGACGCCGTCAGCGCCAAGCTGATCGAGCGGGCGGGCTTCCCCGTCGCCTACATCGGCAGCTACGCCACCGCAGCCAGCGAACTCGGCCTTCCGGACGTGGGCATTCTGACGCGTGACGATCTGGTCCGGAGGGCTGCGACTGTGGCGGCGGCGGTCGGTGTTCCGGTGATTGCGGACGCCGAGAACGGCTTTGCGAACGCTGCGAATATCTGGCGGACGGTCGAGGCGTTCGAGCGCGCCGGTGTTGCAGGTATCCACATCGAGGACCAGGAATTCGGGAAGCATGCCGACGTGCCGCAGGTCCTCGCCCCGCTGGACACGATGCTTCAGAAGATCCGCGCAGCCGTGGACGCCCGCCAGGATCCGAACTTCCTCATCATCGCACGGACGGATGCCGTTCTGGCGCAGAAGGACGTCGGCGAGGCCGTGCGGCGGATGCAGGCCTTTGTCGAGGCAGGTGCGGATATGGTCTTTCCCGCCGGGATGCTGCCCAGCGACCTGAAGGCCGTACGTAGCCAGATCCCGGGCAGGGTAGTCGTCACCGATAAGCGCGGCTTCAGTGTTGCCGACGAGAAGGCTGCGGGTGCGAACCTGGTACTTTACTACGGCTTCACTCTCTTCGCCGCCTATCAGGCCGTGGAAGCGGCGCTCGCCGCCTTCCGGCAGACCGCGGATGCCGATGAGGGGCCGCGTGTTCGCGATCAGGCGCCGGCCTTCGAGAAGTTCATCGGCTACGACGCCTTTGTGGCGCGCGCGCGGAAGTACGGCCTTGCTTGACCATCACTCCGTCGGTCCGGCGAGGAGGCTGGGGTAGCCTGCAACATGGACCGCGCTGTCGCGGTGGGTCGGATCGGTGCGAGGCGAGGCAGCGTCCGGCGCGGCTTCCGTGGTGGACTCCGCCGAGTGGATCCAGGTGGATCCCGGAGTCCAGCTGGAGTCCACCGGAGTCCACCCGGAAAGTGGCGGGTTTCTGCGGCTTTGGGCGTCTATCGGACGGGTGGATTCCGGGGTGGCTTCCCAAAAAATCCGCCCTGACGCTGGCGATATGCCGCGCTGGGTCCTCCCGCTTACGACCGGCGCCAGGAAGGACCCGCGAACTCCCCGTGCGCGATGCCGCAGCGTGGTCCGCCTCAACGCAAACGGGAGAGCGAGCCCCGAGGCGCACTCTCCCGATATTGCCCAACGGATAGCCCGGCGATGTTGCGGGTGTCGAACGAAAAAGTGTTGCTACACATTGGACTCACTGGGCATTCAGCCGTGCCGCGATCTTGGTGAGCGCCAGCTGCCAGCGCCGCCAGGCGGTCGTGCGGTCGCAGCCGAGCTCATAGCTGATCAGCTTCCATGGCACGCGCGCGGCGCGCGACCAGACGACCTTGCGCTCGTCGACGTCGATCCAGTGCACCCAGTCGAACGTCTGTTCGAGCCGGGCGATGGCCGCCGTCGAAGGCCAGATCCGCATCGGCTGGGGCTCCATGGCGGCGATCTCCCGGCTGCTGCGCACGATCTCCGGCCAGCGGTTGAAGTACCCCTGCACCCTGACCGGGGGCAGCTTGCGCAGCGTGCGGAACGCCTCCGCGAAGTGGTCGGCGACGGCCTCGGCGGTCCAGTCCTGGTCAGACATCGTGCGCCTCCGTGATGCGGCGGCTCGGGCCATAGAGCTTCTCGCCGAGCTGGCGGACGAGCTCGCGCTCCAGCCAGGTCAGCCGATCGTCGTTCGCCGCCACGGCGAGCAGGCCCTGCTCGCGCCAGCCGTCGCGCTTGATCTGCTCGGGATCGCGGCGCCTGCCGCCATAGCCTCTCGGGTGCCACGTCATGCGACACCTCCGTTGGACACGGCGGGACTGATGCCGCACGCGCGGGCCGCCGCCATCAGCCGGCCGGAGAAGGCGAGCGCGAGCAGCGCGTCGGGCCAGCCGCCCATCCTCCTGGTGACGGACGTTGCGGATGTGACGGGTTGTTCCTTATCCCCGCCACACGCGCGCATGCGCGCGCGCGAGACGGTTATAAGGGGATGATCCGTCACATCCGTCACGTGCACTGGTTCTAAAGGCAATTTCATCCTCCGGGATGCAGGTCAGAATTGCAGTCGCGAAGCCCGATCCCGCGGAATCCGCGGGCCGAGTTGGTGTTTCGCCGCTCGTATCCGCGGGTGGTGAGGGACTCGCTGAATCGCTTCTGCGAGCCCGCGTATTCGCCATTGGCTTCCGCCCAGGCTTTCCAGTCGCCGTAGAGCATGGCGGAGGTCGCGCTCCGACTTGGCCCGACGGTGCAGCGCTCCTCGATCCAGCGTCCTACTGCGTCCTCGGCCTCGAAGTAGTCCTCGGTCGCCGCCATCACGGCGGCAGGCGGCCGGAGGCCGGTGCGCTGCCATTCGAGGCAGCCGGCAAGCGCCCAGGCGAAGATGCCGTCGCGCTCGGCGAGGAGACGGTCGGAGAGGCTCTTGTCGCGCTTGGCCGGCGGGATGGTGACCGTGAACGGCACCATGTGCAGGCGCCGACGCATCGCCTCGTCGACGTTGCGGATTGAGGGCTTGTGGTTGCCGACGACCAGCAGCTTGAACTGCGGCGTGAACTCGAAGAAGTCCTGGCGCATGAAGCGCGCCGTGATCCTGTCGCCCCCCGTGAGCGCCTTCAGCTTGCTCTCGGCCCAGCGGCTGCCCTGTTCGGTCTCTATCGATGTGACCATACGTGCGCCACGAAGCCCGGCCATATCGGTCGGGTGGCGGTCGCCGTGCGTCGCCATGAACATGTCCATCGCGGCGGCGGTGGCGTAGTCGCCCATGATCGCGGTGAGTGTGTTCGCGAAGACCGATTTGCCGTTCGCTCCGGTACCGTAGAAGAAGAAGAGCGCGTGCTCTGTCGTGACACCTGTCAGGCAATAACCTGCCATCCGCTGGAGGTAGGCCTGCAGGTCGCGGTCGCCGCCGCTGAGCGTTTCGAGGAACGCCATCCAGATCGGACAATCACCTCCGGGTGCCGCGCCGGCGAGCTTCGTCATGTAGCGCTGGGGATCGTGCCGGCCGCTGGCGCCGGACCGGAGATCGACGATTCCGGCGGGCGTGTTGATCGACCAGGGATCACCGTCCCAGATCTCGGTCGTGCTGGCGTGCCGGCGATCGGAGCGGGCTAGCCGCTCGACTGCCGCAACGGTGGCGGCGGTCGAGAGCTTCGTCCGAATCTTTGCCGTCTCTGCGCACACCGCCGCCTCGCGGCAGATGCGACGCGCCAGGTCGAAGGCCTGCAGCGTATTCTCGCGGCGCCAGACTGCGCCGCTCCAGGTCAGCCACTGCCCCCAGGGTGCGACGTAGCGCCAGCCCTCCTGGTGCCGGTCGGCAAACGCATCGGCGAGCGCGTCCTCGGTGAAGCCAACCGGTGCAGGGCCATCGTCGCCATCGCCGCCACCGCCTTCGGCGCCGTCTCTCCAATGGTCCGGCCAGTCCACGGGCGCGTCGCTCGCGGGCGTGCACCTCTGCAGCACCCGGTCGATCTCACGGTCGAGATCACCGCGATCGGCATACTTGGCGCCGATCCCGTTCGGGTGGGCAGCAATCACGGTCTGGATCTCCTGCCTGGTCCAGCCTTCCCGGTGCAGATTGGCGATCACGTCGAACAGGGCGCGGGATCGCTCGCCTTCGGGCCGGCCGCGGATGATCTTGTGTCGCAGCCAGCCCGGAAGGGCTGCGAACCTGTCGGTCAGTTCCGGGGGCACTTCCGGCCGGTCCGGATGCGGCGAGCGCGCGTTATGCGTCTGGGTCGTCGGGTCGGTGTCCAGCCTCCGATCGCGACCCATGGATCCGGCACGGTCCGAGAGTGCGTGCGCATCGAGCGCCGCCCTGAGATCACCGACGGCGGTGAGCGACCCGTCCCACGGCTGCAGGACGGTCACGAGTTGCGGCTCCCGCGGACGGCCGAACCGGTGCACCTTCTTCGCGTTCGGCCAGTTCAGGCAGCCCGGCACGCGCCAGACGTGACTGAGATCCTTCGAGCCGTGGTCGGTGCCGTGGAATTCGGTCAGTGCTGCCGCGATCGGCTTCGCCGCCTCGCCACCGAGGATCTCGTCGAGCAGATAGAAGTGCTGGCGGTTCGCCTGCGGCGTCACCGACGTCTGCAGGACGTAGTTCGCCGGCAGCAGCAGTTCGGTGGCCCCTTTGTCGCGGTCCGGGTCGTCGTCGATGACGAAGCCCAGTACGCCGATCACGTCCTCTTCCTGGCCCTTCTTGCCGCGAGAAAGATCGGAACGCAGGACCGCGAGCGGGATGTAGACGTTCCGGTACCGATCCCGGCCGAGGCGCACCACGGCTGCGACCATTCCGTCGACGTCGCCGATCCGGAAATGTTCAACCGCTGCCGAGATCGGCGCCCCGGTCTTGCCGGTCCTGGGGTTGGTGCCGTCGGGATCCTCGCCATAGCTTGCGACCACCAGCTGCCCGCTGCCGCTCAGCGGGTGGGCCAGCTGGTGCAGCATCTCGACGTGCGCCCGGATCTCGGCGGAGACAGGCGCGGTGGCCTCGGCCGCCATCAATCCCGCTCGCGACGCAGAGCAGCTTCCACCGCCGGATCGGTGCCCGTGCCGCCGGCCTCCCGCGCGAGCTTGTAAAGCCGCTGGAGTGCCGAGCAGCGGCGGTATGCAGCCGCGCTGTCCCGCTCGGCGGCAATGATGGCGAAGGCGACGTCGTCGATCTTCGCCCGGTCGATCGCCAGCAGAGCGCCGGCGTCGCGGCTCGGGTGCTGCGGGACGTGAATCGTCTCGGGGAGGTCCTCCAGGCCGTAGTGCACCTGACGAAGACGGGCGAGATGATCCGGCGTCTCTGGCATGTCGCTGCTCTGTCGGATGAAGCAGGCGGGAATGCGCATCAGGCGGCCTCCGAGCCAACGGAGGCGGAATCGCCGACATAGACCGCAAGGAGCGGCGTACCGTCGGTATGCGTGCCGGCATTCTCGATCCGGTAGAACCTGTTCGGCACGAAGACCTCGGTCAGTTCCCAGCGCCGGTAGAGGCCCGGCAGCCGCTTGAGGTCGTCGGGCGAGGGATCGGAGGAGTGGTTCATGCGACGCTGCCTTCAATCGGAGTGGAGCGCTTCAAGGCGTTCACATTCCAAAAGCCACCGACGCCTGCGGATTGGGACACTGGGTCAGCAATTTCTTGGAGGACGTCGCGCAGCTTCCGCGTCGCGCGCTGGTAGCGCTTGCGGGTTGCCGCCTCGGACAGGCCGATCTCGACGGCGGCCTCGGCCTGCGAAAAGCCCTCGACCGCTACGCGGATCACGAGCGTCGCATCCGCGCCGATCAGCCGCCGGATATCGGCGTGCAGGTGCGCGTCAGCTCCCGTGGGATGCAGCCCAGCCCGATCGGCGAGCATGTCGTCGGACCCGATGCTTTTCGTGACGCTTTCGCGCTCCGCCTCGCGCTGGCGTGCCCGGATCATGTCGCGCTCGATGTTCCGGAGAACCGTTGCAGCGATACGATTGACGCGCTCCAGGTTGATGCCGCGGACCGCCTCGGTGGTCCGAGCCAACAGATCGGCTGCGATGTCGTCCGCCGAGCCGGGCCTGCGCCAGATCAACCGGCGCCGGATGGCATCCAGGCCGGGCCAGAGCGCCAGTAACAGTGCCGTCAGGGCGCAATCGGACGCGGGCTCGTCGTTCTGCGCCGCCTCGACCAGTGCCGTGAGAATGAGGTTCTTCCGGTCCGGGCCGTCCGGCCCGTGGTGCAACGCGTCGAGCATCGCCGCCGGATCGTGGAACGGTGCGAGAAGATCGTTCGCTTGCCGGAGCGTGTCGAAGCTGCGCTGGAAGCGGAGGGTGGAGGAGGTTCGCATGAGGTGGTCGCGGATCTCATGCCACGCGTAGGACATCGGACGCCTGCCTTGCGGCCAGGCGTCCGGCGCCTTCTCGTGGCCAGGTCAGGACGTCATGCGTCTCTGCGATTTCAGGGGATCGGGAGGGGGAGCGCCTCAGCGCGTGGGAGCGGCCGCTTGGTTCAGCGCGCCGCAGCCGCGGCAGGTCGCCACGACGGGGAAGCCCACGAAATACTCGTGCTCCCGGCCGAAGCGCAGGTGCATGCGGCCGTCCCGGCAGACGCCGAGCAGCTTGTTACAGCGCGTGCAGCGCCATTCCGCGTCCGAGGTGTTGGCCTTGATCCTCGCAGTGCCGGTCCAGCTCGTCGGGGCTGCCTGGCGCGAGGGGAAGGGAGTCGGCATCGGATTGCTCCTCTGTTCGATGGAGCACCCCTATTGGCCGACAGAATCATCGACAGTCTAACCCCTCGATCATCGACGGTTCATCGATACAGAGGGTTTTGCGGGAAAACCTACGTCGATCAGCTGGACTTGATGGCCCACCACCCGTGACCAAGGTCATCCAGATAGTCCTGGAACACCGGCCATCGCTTCTTTCCGAGCATCTGCTGGAGCCCTGTCGAACGCGACCCGGCGATGAGGTCGCTTGTCTTCACCCCTGAAGTCATCCTCCCTCCGACTTCTGAAGGGGGAATTCTTGCACAAAAAGCGCCGGAAGCTACAGGCGGCCAGACACCTTGTCTGAGACGCGTTGGGCGCACCGTGACCTCACGCCGAGGACTGACCCATTGGACACGACGATCGAACTACCGGCCCTGCGCCGGTCGGCGGAGCTTGCGCCGAACTCCGCGGATGTGGGCGAGCGCACCGTCGAAGTGGTCTGGTCGGCCGGCGCCCGCGTCCGGCGGATGACGCTGTTCGGCGAGCCCTACGACGAGGAGCTCAGCCTCGATCCGGCGCATGTGCGGCTCGACCGCCTCAACGCCGGCGCACCCTTCCTGAAAGTGCACGAACTGGCCGAGCTCGATGCGGTGATCGGATCGGTCGTGCCGGGCTCAGCGCGGATCGAGAACGGACGGGGCGTTGCACGCGTGCGGCTGTCGGAGCGTGCGGAAGTGGAGCCGATCTGGCGCGATATCCAGGCCGGGCACATCCGCGCGGTCTCGATCGGCTATCAGGTCCACCGCTTCGAGGTCTCGAAGCCCGAAGGCGGGCGGGAGCTCTGGCGGGCGGTCGACTGGACGCCGTTCGAGGTCTCTGCCGTGGCGGTCGGCGCCGACCCCGCCGCCGGCTTCCGCAGCCGATCCCCGCTTCATGACTGCGTCCTTCATCGCCGGGACGCGCCCTCTACCACGACAGGAGCCAGCCCGATGACGGATGCGACGACGAGCCCGGCGACCAGGAACGCCGACCAGACGACCGGGACGGTCGTGACGGCCGAGACAGAGGAGGCAACGACGGTGACCGACCGGAACGAACCCGCGAACGACACCCGCACCCAGACGAAGGATCGGACGCCGGTGCCGCCGCAGCCGGCAACCGCCGCCCGCCCCGAGGATACCGAGGCGCTGGTGACCCGCGCACGCGACGTCGAGCGCGACCGGGTGTCGACGATCTACGATCTCGCCGGGCGGCTGAGCCTCGAACGCGGCTTCGCCGAGGACCTGGTGAAGCGCGGCGTCTCGATCGACGAGGCGCGACGCGTGATCCTCGACAAGGTCGCGGAGAAATCCGAGGAGACGCGCACCTTCCCGCATGTCTCGGTGCCGCTCGGCGGCAGGGACGAGCGGGTCACCCGCCGCGATGCGGTGGCGAACGCGCTCCTGCACCGCTACAGCCCGACGCTCTTCGCGCTGGAGGACGCCGCGCGCCAGTACCGCGGCATGACCCTCCTGGAGCTGGCGCGCGAGAGCCTCGCCAATGCGGGCGTGAACAGCTTTGAACGCCGTTTGACACAAGGGTGCGCTCGGCGATGGAGCAGGCGTCGCGCTGGACGGCGACCAAATGGGTTGGAGCGCGTTCCTCGTCGATAATGGGCGCAATCTACAAATTTCACCCAGAACGTTTCGCCGGACTTGATCTAGTCTAGTCGATCAGCTGATCGCGGTTCGATCGATCACATTTGCTCCGACAAACCCCGCCCTCTTCGATGGACCTCAACCTGACCTTGCCTTGCTGGCGAAAAGGGCGAGCCTGCGCCTTTGAATGAAGGCTTTTCTCAGGTCGTCGTCGGAAAATTCATGATGGGCGTCGCGTGCGCGGGCTATAAGGGGAGTGAGGTCGAGGTGTCCGGCAATGTCCTGTGGCTCAGGGCGGCCGATCCCCGCGAGCCATCTGATCAAGATACTTCATTGCTGCTTGTACCGACATAGCGAAAGCTTCAACCAGGCGCCGCCAGAAGTCGTCCGAGCGTCCCGACCACGGTGCTTGTGGTGAAGACGCGGTGGCAATCGGGAAAATCCGCCATCTCGACGCTATCGCCGGCCTCCGACGGCAAGGGGACCTTCATGATGCCGCTGGCAGGCCATGACCCGTCCTCCTGCTGCAACCGAAGGAGCCGTGTGATAGCGGCGCGGAAGACCTCATCGGAAAACAGATTCTCGCCTGAACCCTCGACCGGCCTGCGCAGCAGCCAGGCAAGCTTGAAGCTGTTGCTCTCCCTCGCCATTCTCGCACGAGCCCAGGAGCCTGCCCGGCCTATCGCCTGATCGCCGATAGCTCTGCCGGAGCGCCGCAGCGCCTCGACCGCTAGACCAGTGACATACTCGCTGCCGTCGATCCAGAAGCCTTCCCATGAGCCGTCGTTACGCTGCGCGCGCAGGAGATCCTGAACCGCTATCTCGAGACCGGCACGTGCCGCGGATGCGGTAATCTCCACCTGTTCGTCGTGCCATTTCCTGTGCGCTGCCGTGTCGGGCAGGGCTTCGTCCAGCTTGAGCAGCATATCGGGATCATAGGTGCGAAAGCCACGGCTTCCCCGGTGGGCCGCGAGAAAGGCAAGCCCGCGGGTTACGTGAGCGTCCGTTTCGCCCAGATCCCGTGCCAGCGCCAGAACCCAAGCCGTACTGTCTGCATCCGGGGGAGTGGACTTCTGGTATCCCCATCCGGCGCCGGCAGAACGCCGAGCTCGAAGCGTGGCCCATGCCTCACGAGCAGCTTCGGCCGCCTTAGCGCATCCGCTATTGAGCATTTGCGCGCCTACATAGCCTGTGATCCATTCGTCGCTATGCATGCATGCAAATTCGAAATCGCGCCACAGGCCGTTCTGGCACCGCGCCTCGAGAAGAAATTCGAGCCCGCGGTCCATTGCGTCACGCATGGATAGGCCGTTCGCCGCGCTTGGGCTTTCCGAAGCGGGTGGGGGTGCGGAAGCGCGTTCAACGTCGCGAGGAGACGGAAGAGGTCGGGAGCGCGGCTGAAACCCGACATAACCTTTGGCGCCGATACGATAGTCGCCCGGGTAGGTGATCTTGATGTGGCTTGGGATGACCTGCAGGACGAGTTGTCGATCCTCACCGCCGGCAAGGTCGGAAAGGATCATCGTGTCCGGCCATGTATCCACCGCCGAGAGCGGCGTGAGCTCTGCGTTCCACTGCTCCATGACGGACCAGGGCGCGCGCTCCATGACCCGTTGAGTGGCGCGCTCGGCAAGGCTCCTCCACCCCAATTCCCGCGCCGGCGGTGACGTAAACTGGTACTCGGCACCCGCACGGGGCAGAATCCGATCCGTGACATCGATGCACAAGGTCGAGCGATAAGCATCATCGAAGATCTCGACCACACGCGACGCATCGCCAGCGATAGAGAGCCGGGACAAGAGACCTGCGCACGCAGGCGCGCAGAGCCGCTTGATGTTGATCCGCAACGGCGTGTCTTCGCGGGCCAACATCGCGCCGAGATGTGAAATCCAGGCGTTATCGGAAAGGAGCTCCGCGACTTCTTGAACGGCCTCTGCCTTCCGGGCGAAATCGCGAAGCGGCATCGCCGAGAGAGCTTCGATCAGGTCCTCCGTGGACGGCGGCGCGTTGCGCGAGAATTCGAGGAAGACGGAAGGTTCCCAGTTGCCAGGCGTGAACCTCTCTGCATCAATCTCCAGCCAGACGCTTTCGACAGTACGGTGCCAAGGTCGTAGCGGGTTCAGCAGGTCGCCCACCAACCTGGCAAGATATGCCCATGTTGCGCTGGTCGTCGCGGGGCGCTGTCCCAAGTAGGTATCAAGCGCCCTCATGCCGTCGTCCGCGACGTCGAAACACTGCAGTACATCGACGGATGACAGAGGGGAGAGGAGATCGAACTCGAAGCCGCCTTTGGCAACCGGCGGCAACTCGCTAGCGATCCGGCGAGCATCGGCGATCACGTCACGAGGAATAACGCCATCCCAGACCGGGCGGATCACGTCGATGACGGTGGCGAGCGTCTGTTGCACGTTCGGCGTTCGACTACTGTGCCGGTGGCGACGCGAGACGATCGAAACGTGCGGTGAATTCCATCGGTCCGGTTTCCCTCACCTCGAGCCCGTGCATCCGGTTGAGGATCGTAGGCAGGGCTACCTTGAGCGTCAGCCGCACCAGTCGCACGCCGTCGCAAATGTGCGCGCCGCTGCCAAATGACAGGTGCGGCGGGCCGACCCGGTCGAATGCCATTTGGTCGGGCTTAGGGAAAGCGGCCGGATCGGTATTGGCCCGCGCAACGCTGAAGAAGAGGAGTTCGGGTTCCGCCGTTTCCGTAGCCTGAGTCATCAATCGAATGTTTCGTGCAGGCGGATAGAGACGCAGGATTTCGTCGACAATCGCCGGAAGCATGTCGTCGCCAGTTTGGGCCAGCAGGGTAAGGTGGTCCGACGTCGTGATCCGGTCCAGGCAAAGCGCCATAGCCGTGCCCAGCGTGACCGAGCCCGCCAGGAAATTTGCCGCGCTCATCAGGCTGAAGTCGCGATCGAGACCGTGTTCAGCCTCGATATCGAGAAACCTCCGCATCAATCCATCGGGCTCGAGCGCGCCGCTCTCGACGCAGCCGTGCAACGCACGGTGAAGAGATTGCAGCGCACGATAGGCCGGAAGCTTGTCTTCAGGTGCCAATTCCTGCGCAATCTGCACCACACCGATTCCTGCCGCCTGGTGGCATAGATCCGGCTGGAGGGTTACACCCAAGAGTTCGGCGGCCAGCAGGAAACTCAGCGGCCTCGCGAAGTCACCATTGAGGTCGAAGTTCCTGGCAACTGGCAAGCACGCCAGTCTCTCGCCGACGCGACGATGGATCATCGCGACATTCCGTGCCTCGAACGCGCTTCCCTGCCTCTTGCGAATTGCGGCCTTGGCTATCGGGCCGACTTCGGGGTGCGAAGTGTAGGCCTGCACCCACCTCGACTGCCAGTGTCGGCAGAACTCTCGCAGCAGCGCTAGGGGGCCGGCTGCCGGGTCCTGCCTCTGTGATCGTTTACCCGAAAGGAAGTACCGATTGGTCTGGAAGGCATCGCGCGCCGCGGCGTAGCCGGCAATCTTGGTTTTGCGCTGGCGACCAGCGTCCCACCACAGGCAGCCGTCGAGTTGCGACCCAAATCCCTTATTCGACATGCGCCCCCTCCATTTCCCTGGCGAAATGGAGGACCTGTTCGACCGTATCGGGCAGGACGGCAAGGTTTCGCGGCCGCATCACCGTGAAGACCGGTATGGCGCCGGCCAGCGCCGTCGCCGCGAGGAATTCGCTTGCGCGGATGGTCGGGGGGCGGGAAATGCCGTCGAGCCGAGATTCCGAAGCACCGCCATTCTCGCGAGCGGATCGTGAAGGCGAATAATCCTCGAAGACGGATCCTCAGAGAACGGCGACAGGTGAAAGATCGCGGCGATCGGGATCGCTTCTGTCTCGCCCGATACGCTCGCCGGGCCCGTATCCATGACATGTTTCGAGAAACTGCACTTTCGCAGTAGCACGTCGTCACCGAAGATCACCCGGGCCGTGGCTTCGCTCGTCCGCAACATACCGCTCCCGCGGTAGACGGAATGCAAATCGGGGGTGATTACCGCGATATCATCCGACCAGATGGCGTGTCCGCGCTTAAGGAAAGCTGCGCAAAGCGTGGACTTGCCCATGCTCTTGTCGCCCAGGATGACGACTGCCGTACCATCAACGGCGATCACTGCGGCATGCAGGCCGAGGCGTCCGTCGCGTCTCGCCCAGTATGGAAGGACGGGGCTTACGAGGTGGTATGACACGCGAAATCTGTCGAGGTTCTCGCCGCAGGACATTGTGATCGTACGCTCGGCGAGGTCGCAGCGGACCCTGGTCATGGGCAGGTCGTCGAACGCGGTGTACCAATCCCAGACGCGCGCTCCTCTGTCCGCGAGAACCAGCGCGTTTGCCTGAAGCGGCTCCGCGAGATCGCATTCGGGGTGGAACGTCGCGCCAACGTCGACCGGCGGCCACGCGACATCCTCCCGAACGAAGCGAAGGGAAACCGGATCGCCGCACGCCGACGCCGGTTCGGCGGCAGGCAGGCCCTCGAGGGCGACATTGGCGCGAATACGATATCCCAGCGCGCAATAGGATCTCTCGGTCTCGGATGCGCGTTGGTGCGGTTCCTTTCCTGCTGTCTCCGGCCGGGCAGGACTACTCGGCATGCAGCAAGCCTTCGGAAACCAGCGAGGTGACGAGCGCATCGAGGTCGGCCCGCAATCTTTCCTCGCTCACAGCGAACCGATCCAGAAGGCTTTGGAAGACCGCAGTCGCATCGCCCTCATGCGTATCGAGCGCTTCCCAGAAAGCCTGCGAGACTGGATCGAGTTGATAGACCTCGTCTGAATCCATGTTCAGCACCAGCGCAACATCCGGGCCGACCGAGGCCACCACGTTCTTCGGCATTGCAAAGTGGTGATAGTCGTACATGGGGTCAATTCTGCGGCGGCGTTGAAAAAATCGGGCTGTTAGACGATGGTGGCGTAAACGATGGTGGCGGCGTTTTCAGGCGAGGCGATAGCAGTGCGATTGGCACGGACGATGTGGAGGCTGTGGACGCTCGATCGGGCGCAGCGACGACTGCTGATCCGTATGTGCTACATTGCTGCGATGATAGAGCTTCGCCTGAGAACGCTCGGTTACCGCCGGACAGCAGATTGGCTCGATCGTCGCAATGACGGAGGGCTCCATCTGCCGCAGACGACAATTATTCAAATGTGCCGTCTGGTAACCGACAAGATTCTTGGCAGAGAAGGGAAGTGTTTGCGGCGTGCACTGCTGGCGACGTTTTATCTTCGCCGAAGCGGATACCCGGCGGAAGTGAAAATCGGTTGTCGGGAGATTAATGGCCGAATAGAAGGTCATGCATGGGTAGAGAGTGCAGGACGAATCTTGTTCGACGATCCCCATGTTCGAGAGCACTATCCGGCGCAGTTTCAATCGAAGCAGCGGACATATTTCAGCCGCGACACCTGAAAGCCGCTATCCCCTTCAGCAGCGCCGGCCGGACGCGTCGTCCGTCAATTCCATCAAGGATGAGCATGGCCTAGCAATCGTCGATCATCTGCCGGAGACAGGCGAAATCTACAAAGCATCGGGTCCCAGTGCATCACCTCAGGACGCGTAGATACCCCCATCGGTGCCGCTTCCGCTGGAGGCTTCCACGATAGTCGCGATCCGACCGAGCTTCTGGATGCATGGGGAAGTGTAGGCTTCTCGATCATCACTACTTTCGGTGACGACAGCCTCAGCCGAATCATTCATGTCGAAACGCCCTAAGAAGTAGCATCGCGTGCCGTCCAGCTTTCGACGCTAGCCGCAACATTCCCAAATGGCAACCTGTTTCTCAGGGCTGAAGCTCACTCATAGCCAGAACGGGACAGCAGGGGGACGGCTTGCGAACTGCTGGCTGCAGCGCGCGATTTTGATTCCTCTGGGTGGTCGGCGAGGGCGGCTTCGGCAGGGCGGGACAGGCTGGTTTCTTCGACCTGGACGAGCGCTATGCCGGGCTGAGCGCCAGCGGCGTCTGCGCTGGAAGAGACATTGTTATCAGCCCGTTGACGAAGTCGGGTCTGTCGGATTCGCTATCCTCGCAGGCTGGTGGGGTGCGAGATGGCGCTGGGTCGGGAGCGTGAGCGTCAGGCGGATCTGATGGTGGGATCGTCGCGATTGTCGTCCCCGACGGCATCCAGCCCGTGGTTGCCGTCACCATCGACATCACACACCCGGCGGACTGAACGGCACTTCGTCAACGGGCTGTTATTGACGGAGCCGATACCTGCCCGTCTTGAACGACCCCACGAATTCGATCATGCCGCGGGCCTTCAGGATGGCGACGTCGCGCCGGGCGGTCTTCTCCGACACGCCCCACCGCCGCTGAAGGTCCGCCGTGCGGACGTCACGGCCCGAGGCCAAGGCTTGACGATACCAGTGCTGCCGTGGATTGAGGTTATCCAGTGGCAGGCTTACAGCGTCACATACTCGGTCGTTTATTGGGTCATTTACTCGGTCATCCGCCGTCCTCGGCCCACCGGCTCCATCCGAATCGGCCGCCCACGATGTCTCGTAGACGCTCCGCTCGCGCTCCCGCTCGATCATCGTCATCACCTCGACCATAGTCCCCTGCGCGGCCAGCATCCGAGCGGCGATCATGGCGTCGCGGCGACCCGCCGCCGCCAGGACCGTCTCGAAGACGGCATCTGATTCCCGCATGATGACAATCAGATATTCGCCACCCGGTGCATGGCGGCCGGCCAGCCAGTGCTTGACGGTGCGCTCGCTCGCGCCGGTCCAGCGCATCACGGTCTTCGTCGCCCGATGGCTGTTGCCGAGCTCCGTCTGCAGCGCCGCGGCGATGATTGCCGCAAAGTCCGTGCTGCCGTTTTCTCGGTCATGTCGCCCTAAAAGAACCTTGCCCTTTTTCGGAAACATGTTTCCGACCCTCCGCATCTACAATCGACGGGCGGAGACCTCAGGAACGGCGGATGCCGCCCCTCAGCGCTCGTGCATGTCGAACGAACAACCGCAGGGCATCGGCCCTGATGCGGAAGGACCAGGATGGGGGACTATCTTGGTGACGGCGGGAATGAGGAGACGCGCGCTATCCGCGTCCGTGCCGCCGCGTACGTCCGGATGTCGACGGAGCACCAGCAATATTCGACCGAGAATCAGGCCGACGCCATCCGCCAATACGCCGAGCGGCGCGGTATGGAGATCGTCCGCACCTACGCTGACGAGGGTCGGAGCGGGCTGCGCCTAGACGGCCGTAACGCACTCAAGCAGCTAATCGAGGACGTCGAGCGCGGCAAAGCGGACTTCACCACCATCCTGGTCTATGACGTGAGCCGCTGGGGCCGGTTTCAGGACGCCGACGAGAGCGCCTATTACGAGTACATCTGCAAACGAGCTGGCATATTCGTCCAGTACTGCGCCGAGCAGTTCGAGAACGACGGCAGCCCGGTGTCGACTATCGTCAAGGGCGTGAAGCGGGCGATGGCGGGCGAGTACAGTCGGGAGCTGTCGACCAAGGTCTTCATGGGCCAGTGCCGCCTGATCGAACACGGCTATCGCCAGGGCGGCTCGGCCGGGTATGCGCTCCGTCGTCGCCTGATCGACCAGAGCGGTGCGCCCAAGGGCGAACTCTCCAGAGGCGAGCACAAGAGCATCCAGACCGACCGCGTGGTGCTGGTTCCCGGCGCGCCCGAGGAGGTGGAGACGGTGCGCTGGATGTATCGTGCGTTCGTCCAGGAGGCCAAGCCTGAGCGCGAGATCGCCGACCTCCTGAACGCCTGCGGCGTACTCACCGACCTCGGCCGTTCCTGGACACGCGGCACCGTGCATCAGGTGCTGATCAACGAGAAGTATGTCGGCGACAACGTTTGGAACCGGGTCTCGTTCAAGCTCAAGAAGAAGCGAGTTCGCAACAGCCCGGACGTCTGGATTCGCGCAGACGGTGTGTTCGAGCCGGTCGTCGATCGCAAGCAGTTCGAGGCTGCCCAGAGGATCATCGCCGAGCGCTCGCAGCGGCTGAGCGACGCCGAGCTTCTCAAGGGCCTGCGACGCCTGTTCGAGGTGCAAGGCCAACTGTCGGGGCTGATCATCGACGAGACCGACCACCTGCCGTCCAGCAGCGCCTATCGGCACCGCTTCGGCAGTCTCCTGCGCGCCTACTATCTCGTCGGCTACACGCCGCGCCGTGACTATCGCTACATCGAGATCAACCGGGCGCTCCGCCGGCTGCATCCGGAGATGGTCGACGAGATCGTCACGCTTCTTACCGAAGCTGGCGCAGCGGTGCGCAGTACCGAGGGAGGCGACCTCCTCGAAGTGAACGGCGAGTTCTCGCTGTCCGTCGTCATTGCCCGCTGCAAGGAGACGCCGGCCGGAGCACTGCGCTGGCGGCTGCGTTTCGATACCGGCCTCGATCCCGACATCACGGTCGCAGTGCGTATGGACGCGCGCAATCGGCGACCGCTCGACTTTTATGTGTTCCCCAGGATCGACGTGGCGAGCACGCAGATCCGGCTCGCCGAGGAGAACGGGCTTTCCCTCGACGCCTATCGTTTCGAGACGCTCGACATCCTCAACGAACTCGCCACACCGGTCCGCATTCGAGAGGCTGCATGATGACCGTTCCGTTGCGCTCCCAGGCCATCGAGATGGTCCCGGTCGACGCGATCTATGTTCTCAATCCGCGCGCCCGCAATCGTCGGCAGCACCGCGAGATCGTCGACAACATCGCGGCGATCGGGCTCAAGCGCCCAATCACCGTAACCCGCCGGCAGACCGACACGTCCACTCGTTACGATCTGGTTTGCGGCGAGGGGCGGCTCGAAGCCTACCGCATGTTGGGAGAGACGGAGATCCCGGCCATCGTCATCGATGTCCCGGAAACGGAATGTCTGATGATGAGCCTGGTCGAGAACATCGCCCGGCGGCAGCACCGGCCGATCGATCTCATGGGCGAGATCGGTAACCTCGCGAGGCGCGGTTACAACGATGTCGAGATCGCCCAGAAGATCGGCTGCTCGCGAAGCTGGGTCAACCACATCGTTACGCTTCTCGATCGCGGCGAGGAGCGGCTGGTCGCGGCGGTCGAGGGCGGCCTGATCCCGATCGCCATGGCGATCCAGATCGTTCAGGCCGAGAGTGACGAAGCACAGACGATCCTGATGGAGGCTTACGAGAGCGGCAAGGTTCGGGGAAAGAAGATCGGCGCCATTCGCCGGATCCTCGACCAGCGCCTTCGGCAAAAGAAGGCGGTGAAGGACACGGGCCTGGGCCGCCGTTCCGCATCGAAGCGCCTCACGGCTGACGACCTGCTGCGCGTCTATCAGCGGGAGGCCGACAAGCAGCGCCTGCTGGCGCGCAAAGCAGATTTCGCGCAGGCACGGCTGCTGTTCGTCGTCGAGGCGATGAAGGACCTTCTGGCGGATGAGGGATTCTCCACGCTGCTGCGCGCCGAGGATCTCGCCGCCATGCCGAAGGCGCTCGCCGCGCGCATCGACGGGGAGGTCCGGAAATGACGGACGACAAGACCGGCAAGGGCGTAATGCTCGGCTTCGAGCGCGAAACCGTCCTCCTCCCGGTGGCAAGTCTGCTACCGCTAAAGACCCTGCGGCCCGGCACCAGGGAGAGCCGGAAATACGCCCAGATCCTCACTTCGGTGCGCGTCGTTGGCCTTGTGGAGGCGCCGGTGGTGACCCCCGATCCCAATCATCGGGGCCGGTATTTTCTGCTCGATGGTCACCTGAGGGTCGAGGCGCTCAAGGAACTCGATATCACTGAGGTGGAATGCCTGGTCGCCACCGACGACGAGACCTACACCTACAACAAGCGGATCAACCGGCTGGCCCCGATCCAGGAGCACCGGATGCTCCTGCGTGCCATCGACCGTGGGGTGCCGGAGAAGTTGATTGCGGAGGCCTTGGGGATCGAAGCCGCGGCGGTCAGGAGGCGGACTCGCATGCTTGATGGCATCGGCGCCGACACGGTCGAGATCCTCAAGGACACGCCCTGTCCGGCGAAGACGTTCGATGTCCTCAGATGCATGGCGCCGATGCGCCAGATGGAGGCGGCCGAGCTGATGATGGGGCAACACAACTATAGCGTCACGTTCGCCAAGGCGATCCTGGCAGCGACGCCCGAGGCCCAGATCGTCGACCCCCGAAAGAAGAAACCGACTGGCGAGAGGGCGGTCACCTCTGAACAGATTGCGCGCCTCGAGCGGGAGCTGGCGAGCCTGCAGGCGCAGGTAAAGTCCGTGGAGGAGACCTATGGCATCGACAACCTGCACCTGACCGTCACCAGGGGATACCTCCGTAAGCTCCTCGACAATGCGCGGGTCGTGCGCTGGCTGTCGCAGCACCGCCAGGAGTACCTGACCGAATTCCAGGCCATTGCGGAGATCGAGCGGCTCGTGCCGCTGGCGACCGCAGCGGAGTGACAAGGATTGATGGGGGGCCCGGGTGGCCACCCTGGCCCGGCAAATCCCCTTCTACCATCACGCGCCTGTCCCAAGCCAACCGTCGTAGCCGGATCACCAGATCAGGCTGCTCTCCTGAAAGGCACCTAGCGATATCCCCTGAATCGTGATCTCGCCATCGTCGATGCGAATCCCGAAACCGCCAACTTCTTCGACCGCAGCCGCCTGGAAGTCGGCAAAACTGGTGATCCCCGATACCTGCGAGAAATCCAGCCGATCCCCGACCTCGAAATCCATCACAACGTCACTCCCGCCACCATCGGCGAAGACGAAGACATCGTTGCCCGCGCCACCCAGGAGCGTGTCGTTCCCGGCACCGCCCTCCAGCCGATCATCGCCCGCTTGGCCCGATAGGAAGTCGTCACCCGCACCACCGATCAACGTATCGTTGCCAGCGCCTCCGGCTATGACGTCGTCGTGAGCGGTGCCGATCACTGCCTCGATGCCAGCCAGGCGGTCGCCAGCGGCATCCGACCACTGTCCGTCCCCAGCCCAGAGGCGCACGAACACAGCGCCCGGAGCGGCTGAATAATCGACGGTGTCGAAACCGGCACCCCCGTCGAGCCGGTCTGCACCCGCCCCGCCGACCAGCCAGTCATCCCCGGCATGGCCGTTGATGAGGTCGTCGCCATCACCGCCTTCGATCCGATTGGCTCCGGAATCACCGGCCAGCATGTCGTCGAAGGCAGAGCCGATGAGGTTCTCGAACCGCGCCAGCCGATCTCCCTGCGCGTCCGACCATTGCCCATCACCAGCCCATAGCCGGACAAACACAGCGCCCGGCGAAGTCGAGTAGTCGACCGTGTCGATGCCGTCGCCGCCATCCATCTGGTCGGCGCCGGCTCCACCGACGATCCAGTCATCGCCGGCATGGCCGTTGATCAGGTTGTTTCCGGCACCGCCGTCGATCCGGTTGGCTTCGGAATCGCCCGCGAGCATGTCATCGTAGCTGGTGCCGATGAAGGGCAACAGCTCACTGGTGCCCTGCCTTCAGGCGGCCCAGTTCGCTCCAGGCGAACAGGCCAGTGAAGCTGCTGAGGCGCCCGCGCGATCACTGGCATGGGTTATACCGCCTCCAGCTGCACCGGCTCGCCCAGGACCTCGACATCCATGTAGGCGATGACCTCGGTCACCCCGCCGTTCGACGAGCCGGCCAGCGATACGTTCGCGGACAGCGTGAGGTCGGAGCCCGATCCGGCAACCGTGATCGTCACGTCCAGCTGCAGCACGGACGCGTTGATCGATTGCTGGGTCTTGTGCTTCTCGACGATCGCCCCGACCACCGCGGCGGTGCCGCTATAGGTGCTCACGTGGATGAGATACTCGCCGCTCACCCAGCAATAGCCCTGGGTGCCGCCGCGCGGCGTGGCCGAGAATTGCACCCGCAGCCGCGCGTTGTTCGGCGCCCCCGCGGTCGGCTTCGCCACCGCCATCGCGACGGCGCCGGACGTCTTCGGCGGACCGCCGGAGATCCCCAGGAACTTGCGATAGGACGCGCGCGCCAGATGCCCGTTCGGCATGTCCTGGATCGGCTTCTCGCGCACAAATACGGCGCGGATCTGGATGTCCTGGTCGCCGGCGACCAGACGCACGCCGGCGTTGCTGCCGGTGCGGCCGCTGCCCCATTGCGTCGGCACCCCGTTGTAGGGCACCCGCACGATCGCCCAGTCAGTGCCGAGCGCCACGTTCTTGGCCAGCGAGCCGCCGACGCCGAGCACCTGCCACGTCATCGTCGTGGCGACACTGCGGGCACGAGCGACGATCACGACTTCGAGCGCCGTCCCCCGCGCCTGGCTCGGGATGGTCTTGTTGTAGAAGGTCGCCGCGGCCGTGGTGGGGATCTCCCAGACCGAGTGCTTCTCCTCGGTGTCGGCATCGCCCGCGACCTTGCGCACGATCCGTGCGTCGAGGCTGTCCGTCGTGATCGTGTAGCCGTCCGGCGTGAAGGCCCACTGCCGGAAGCCGGGGACATCGGCGATCTCGTCCGGCGCGGTCCGCCGCGCCATACGAAAGCCGGCGTTCTGCGGGTGCCAGCCCTTCTGGGCGGGATAGTCGGCGTGCCAAGCGAGCGGGTGAGGCTCTGGGGATAGTGACGACGACACCCCGTCCATATAGAGGCCGGCATTGAAGTTCGGATCGAGATCGACCTTGTTGCCGATGACGACGGAGCTGACCTCCATGCCAGTCGGATTTTTCAGACCGGGATTCTTGCCGGCGTTCTTCACATACATCGAGCCCGACTGCTTCAAATAGACGAAGGTCGGGCAACTCAGATACGCCTCCGGGTCGCCGTTCAGGCATTCGACGTTGTAGGTGCCGCCGCCGAAAATCGAGTAGCCGTGGATGCGCTCGACGTTCGCCGTCGCGTCGCTCCAGTCGAAGGCGAAGGCGAGGCTCCAGACGGTAACGTTCGCCCCCGACACCGCGATCGGCCAGACATATTCCGAGTGGCCGTCGTTGAAGATCCGCAGCAGCGAGGCGTAGGGGTGGATGACCCCTTCCATGTTCTCTGAGAACGGGATCACGATGCCCGCCGTCCCAGGTGCCAAGTCGGCCGTGACCGCGCAGGTGATACCCAGGTCGTCGGTCATGTCCCAGCGGCCGTGCTTCGGCGGCACCCCGCCGAAATTGACGTTCGCCTCGCAGCGATAGTCGATGATCGATGCCGTGATCGAGTCCGCGATGATGCAGCCGAAGGTGTAGTGCTCCGACTGGAACCGCTGCACACGATTCTGGACCGCGCCGAAGAACCCCGACCGCTGGAGCAGCAGCGGGATGTGATTGTGGTTCAGGCGGACGTTGTCGATGACGATGCAATCGGCGCCCCAGGTCTCGATCGCGATGTCGCCGCCGCGCGTCGAAAGGTTCTCGATGGTGACCTCGAACGCCTTCGTCAGCATGATCAGCCGCTGGCCGCTTCGGGGCAGGACGCCGCCGGCATCGGAGTTCCGGACCGGGTCGGTGCCCTTGATCCGCACGTTGCGGAACTGCACCCCGAACACGTAGCGCTGGCCGAGCGCATCCTGCAGCAGGTCGTAGTTCGCGCGATCGAGGCTGCCGGCGGCCAGGTCGGCGCGGCCGAACTCGAACCCGTGCGCCGCTCCGAGCACGACGCCCAGATTCTCGACGACGAACGGACCGATGATGCTCGCCGGGTTGGAGGTCTCGTAGCGGCTGATGAACCACTGCCCGGCTTCGATCTCGCTGGCGTCGATGACCGTGCCTGCGTTGTCGATGACCAGGGTCGGCTGGCCGCGTTCGGCCTTCTCGCCGCACAGGTGGAAAGCGTCGGCCGTGATGTTCAGCGCGCGGGATACCCGCAACGTGCCCGGCGGCAGGATGATCTTCTGTCCGTTCGCACCGTTGATCGCCGCTTCGAGCGCGTCGGCATTGTCCGTCTCGCCGTCGGCGACGATGCCCCAGCCGTAGCGATCCCGGCCGGTGCGCTGCACCGGGCCGAGCGGGGCGTTCAGGTCGAGCAGCGAAGCGACCGCATCGCCGTCGATCGTGACGGTGATCGTGCGCGTGCCGGTCGGCCAATTGACGGCGCCGTCGTTCGCGGCGCTGTCGAGAATCTCGTCTCGGGTCAGCGTGTCGAAGGCGCCGGCCGTCCCGCGCGTGAGGGTGCCGTAGCCGACCTCGTGCCGGCCGGTCGCATCCGTTGCGGTGTAGCGGATCGTCCACGGGCCCGCCGTTCCGCCCGCCAGCCCCAGCCGCGCCGCCACCTTCGCCATCGCGGTCGACAGGCGCTGCCGCCCCGGCTTGGTTCCGTCGAGGACGTAGGTGGCCGTGCCCTTCGTGCTGCTCGTCTGCTGTGCGCGGTTCGCGAGGCTCATCAGGGCAGCTCCCACTCGGCGAAGGCGTAGCTCTTCTCGTAGAGCCGGTGATGCGGCAGCAGCAGCGGGCGCAGCTCGGTCAGGCGTGCATAGAAGCACTCGTCCATCAGCCGGCCCGTGTCGTCGGGGTCGTAGACGATCAGCAGGTCGCGCCGCGTGCCGACCAGCCGGTCGATGCGGGCGGCGTTCGCCTGCATCTCTTCCCGATCCATGAAGCCGAGGGTGAAGCTGCCTTCGCGCCACTGCCCGCCGCGCGCGCGTTCGGCGCCGCTGTCGTCGGCATAGCCGTCGGCGGCGCCGTAGCGACGGTTGCGGCTGGGCTGCCAGGGGTCGGCGAGATAGAGCCGCCCGGCCTCGTACCAGCCGTCCGGGTTGTCGCCATCGTCGATGTCGATGCGCCAGTGCCGGCGCGCGATCGCCGCGGTCAGCCAGAGGAAGGCATGCGTCCGGCCCCAGTCCGTCGTGTCGCCAACGCGATGCGGGATCCAGCCGCTGTCGTAGTCGGGGTCGCCGAGCAGATCCGTGCTGGCGTCCGCGGCGCGGACCCGCCAAGACGCATCCGAGCTCGCATTGGTGTAGCCCAGCCAGATCATCCGGAAGGCCGCGGCCGCACCCAGGTCGATCTGCAGCCAGGCGTTGCTGAGGTCGGTCGCGCGCCAGCGGTCGCCCGGCTGCACGCTCTGCAGGTTCGCCGCTTCCATCGTCGCCGCGGCGCTGCCGGCCGCGATGACCGCACGGTCCGAGATCGTCGGCAGCGCCAGTATCATGTTGCCCAATGTCACCCCCAGAGATCGAGCCGGACCGTTCGCGTATTCGCGCGCTCGACGACGCGCAGCACCCGCAGCGTCCGGCCGCTGCCCAGGTCGTAGCGGGGCGAGGTCAGGCGCACGACGGCACCCGGCCGGAATCGCAGCAGCCCGCGTGCGACATCGAGGCTCCAGACCCGCCGGATCTGCCCGTCGCGCAGGACGATCGTCCGGGCGAGGTCGGCAGCATCGGCCGGATCGTCGAGCTGCGTCGTGCGCTCCACGTCGCGCGGCCGCGCGTGCAGGCCCTCGACGACGGTGTCGGCATAGGGCGCGACGCGATGTTGCCGGCCGTAATAGGCGCGCTCGTCGGCGGCCACGCCCTCGGCGAGTTCGTCGGCCGACTGCACCAGCTCCAGTCCGTCGTAGCCGATGCGCGCGCGCCAGACCGGGTCGTCGGACTGGACGATCGTCAGGCTGCGGCCGATCTCGTCGGCCGCCCCGATATCCGTCGTCGCCGGCTCCACTTCCGGCGACCGGTGCAGTCCGAGCGTCAGCCGGCCGTCGCGCGTGAAGCCCGCCCAGCCCTCGACGCTGTCCATCAGCGTGCGGATCAGTTGATCGATCGTGCGGCCGTCCTGCGGGCCCAGCCAGAGGTGCATCGCCTGCGGCGCCGCCAGTCCGGCGAACGCGGCGGCGTCGATCTCGTCCGGATCGACGACACCGCCATAGAGCGTCGCGAGGCGCCGGACGATCGCGGCGGCCGTGTCGGGATAGCCGGACGAAACGTCGCCCTCGAAGTCGACCGTGACCTGCCCCACCCGGCGGCGCCCCCAGCCGCACCACGCCGAGGGCGAGGCACGCCGCATGCTGCGTCCAGCCGCCGAGGCAGGCCGTCGGAAACGGCTCGGGAAAGACTGTGCCTGTGCCGCTTTCCTGGGTGAGGCCGGCGACCGTTCCCCACTTGAAGATGAAGGTCGTCGTGCCGTCCGAGAGGGCCAGGGAGCCGGCCGCACCGACCGTTGCGGCGTTCAGATGGAGTTGCGCGACGTTCAGGACATTGCCCAGGCCAACCTGCGCCTTGGTGACGGCGTGGGGGTTGTCGGTCCGTGCCGCGTGCGCGGTGCCCGCACCCGCCGCGGCATCAGCCGCATCCTGGGCCGCATCGGCCGCGGTCTGCGCATCTTCGACCGCGTCCTGCAGGAAGACGTCTGCCGCGTCGACATAGCCTTTGGTCGTCAGATGCGACGAGGCAGTCGGCGTGGCGGCGCGCAGCCGCCCCGAGGCGTCCCGGCGCGCGAGCGTGTCGGGATCGGCATCGGCGGTCGCCTCGGACAGGAGGCTCAGCGTCGTGGCACCCGGCGCCAGGAAGACGTCGCGCGTACCGCCGCCCCAGGCGATCGCCGCGTTGCCATTGGTCGACCGGATGATCGTGTCGCGCGTCAACGTCGCCGGGGCGCCGGCCGTCAGGGTGCCGATGCCGTTCTCGATGTCGGTGCCGGAGCGTGCGACATACTCGACCGCCCACGGCCCGACATTGTCGCCGCTCTCGATCGCAGCACCCTGCACGAGGCTCAGGGCGCCGCCGACGTCCCCGTCGAGATCGTAGGCTCCCGTTCCGGTCGTAGCACTCGTCTGGTGCGCGGCGAGGCCGACGATCGCCATCAGGCGGCCCTCACTCTGGCCGTGAGCCGGTCGAGCGCATCCTGCTGGCGACGGACCGCCTCGGTCAGCTCTTCCACCTTGCGGTTCAGCATGCGGTTCTCCTGCACCAGGCGCTCGAAGCCGCGCGCCGCTTCCGACGAGAGGCTCTTCAGGATCGGCCCCAGCTGTTCCGTGTTGCTCGCCACCCGCGCCATGGCGCCGGCCGCGTCGCCGGTCGCCCCGCGGGTCGCGGCACCGGCTGCAGCCAAGTCCGCCATTCCCGTAACGGCGGCGGGCTGCACGTTGACGATCGCAGCGGCGGTCGGCCCGCTCGCCAGCCCACCGGCCAGGGTCCCGCGCAGTCCGACCAGCTCGGCGACGATGGCGGCGTTCCCGTCCGCAGTCGCCTTCTCGATGTCGCCGAGAAGCGGTGCCAGGGATGCGGACGCCGTGGCGCCCGACGACAGCATGCCGGTCGTGTCGCCGACGAATGCCTTCAGGCTGTCGGTGACCCGGTCGAAGACCTGGAAGAACGCCGGACCGCTGGCACTGATCGCGCGCTGCGCGTTCAGGTAGTTCTGCGCGGCGCCCGTGATGTCCGCGAGGGCCGCTGCGTCACCGCCTCGTGCGAGGCCGAGCACGGTCGACTTGCTGGTGCTGCGGACGAACGAGATCGACAGTCACCTGGAACACAGCGCCGGCACCGCACTTAGCCTGCTTCCCAAGATGCTGAAGCAGATCCGCTTGGCCGTCCACAAGCTGAAGGCTTCACGCTTCGCCGACGTCGTGATCGCAACCGATCACGGCTTCTTCCTCAACGCCCACGCCGAGGCCGGCGACCTCTGCGCCCGGCCCCCGGGTGACTGGATCACCGTCCACGACCGCAGTCTGCTCGGCGACGGCGCCAGCGATACCGGCAACTTCGCCGTCGCAGCGGAGAAGGTCGGCATTCGCGGCGACTTCGCCCGCTTCGCCGGTCCCCGCAGCATGGCCCCCTATCGCCGAGGTCTGCTCTATTTTCACGGCGGCGCATCGCTGCAGGAAGCGATCGTGCCGGTGCTGACGGTGCGCCTGCGTCAAGAAAGGCAGCCGGAACTAACCAGGGCCAGCGTGACGCTCTCCTACAAGAACGGGGCGAAGCGCATCACAACCCGCCTGCCGGTCGTCGAGGTCGCGGCGGAGTCTGCGGACATGTTCTCGCTCGGCGCCGACGTCGAAATCCTGCTGGAGGCGCACGATCGCAAGGGTAACGTGGTCGGCGAAGCCAAACCCGGCGGACCGGTCAACGCCGCCACCGGGACGATCGCCCTGAAACCGGGCGGACGCGAACAGGTGACGCTGCGGATGGAGCCGGATTATGAGGGCAAGTTCGTGCTGAAGGCGCTGAACCCGGTCACGATGACGGCGTATGCGACGATCGATCTGGAAACCGACTATGCAGTCTGACCCTGGCCTCGATGCGCTCGACCGCAAGCTGAACGATGTGCTCTCGGGAAAGGTTGTCCGCAAGGACCTGCTGCACCGGATCAAGAAGGGCACCAACGTCCCCACCTTCGTGCTGGAGTTCCTGCTCGCCCGCTACTGCGCCAGCGACGACGCCGCCGAGATTCAGGCCGGCATGGAAGCGGTGCTAGCCACCCTTCAGGAGAACTACGTCCGCCCCGACGAATCCAATGCGGCGCAGTCGCGCGTGGCGATGAAGGGGAAGCACAAGTTCATCGACAAGGTCCATGTGCGCTATGTCGAGAAGGAGAAGCGCCACTGGGCCTCGCTGGAGAACTTCGCCTCGCAGCGTATCGCCATCGGCGAGAAATGGTACCGCGACAACGACCGGCTGCTTGAGGGCGGTATCTGGGCCGAGGTGACCATTGCCCACAACGACGTCGACGCCGACAACTACGCCTTCTATGTCGAGGATCTTCGGCCGATCCAGCTCAGCCGGTTTCACTTCTCGGCCTACGGCGAGGCGCGTGCGGCCTTCTCGCGCGACGAATGGATGGACGTCGTGCTGCGCTCGGTGGGGCTCGAACCCGCCAAGCTGTCGAAGCGCCTGAAATTCCACTTCATCGCCCGCCTCGCGCCGCTGGTGGAGGCTAATTTCAACTTCATCGAACTGGGCCCCCGCGGAACCGGAAAATCCTATTTCTTCAGCGAGTTCTCGCCCTATTCGACGCTGATCAGCGGTGGTCAGGCAACGAAGTCGATCCTGTTCTACAACAATGCCCGCCACAAGATCGGGCTGGTCGGTTTCTGGGATACGGTCGCTTTCGACGAGGTCAAGGATCCCGACACGATCCAGATCATGAAGGACTACATGGCCAACGGCCGCTTCTCGCGCGGCGTGGAGGTCATCGCGGACGCCAGCATGGCTTTCGTCGGCAATATCGATCAGTCGATCGAACAGATCGTCAACTCGACCGAGTACGACCTGTTCTTGCCGTTGCCGCCGCAGTTCGACCTGGCGATCATGGACCGCTTCGCCTGCTATCTCCCCGGGTGGGAGATGCCGAAGAACAGCAGCGCTTTCCTGACCGACCGTTACGGCCTCATCACCGACTATCTGGCCGAAGCGTTCCACTACCAGCTCAAGCATTCGAACCGTTATGAGGAGGTCAGTAGGCGCTTGCGGCTCGGCCGTGCCGTCGAGGGCCGCGACGAGAAGGGCATTAAGAAAACGCTCTGCGCCATTCTGAAGATCCTCCACCCGGTCGACCAGCCGAGCGACGAGGAGTTCGAGGAGTATGCGGCCTATGCGATCGAATGCCGCCGTCGCATCAAGGAGCAGATGAACAAGCGCAAGCCGGACGACGAGTTCGCCCGCATCGACCTCTCCTATCTCAATGCGGCGGGCGAGGAGATCATCGTCTATTGCCCGGAAACGCGGAATGCCGCGGCGACCCTGGAACCGGCTCGGCGGCGCCTCCGCGTCGTGGCGACGGAGGAGCCTGCGCCGCACGACGCACCAGCGAGTTCAAGCCCTCCCGCACCACCTCCGACGGCCGCGGAGCCGCAGCCGGAGCCGCCATCCGGAGCACCGACCGAGAAGCACTTCACGATTCAATACGGCGATAGCGGCCACACCTACGACTCGATCTTCGGCCCCTATCTGGTCGGTGCACGGACGGTGACGATCGAAGACCCCTACATCCGCAGCTGGTTCGCCATCGGCGCCACGGATCTCTCTCTCCGCCAATGCCTGGAAACGAAGGTCGATATCTTTCGGGACCAGCACTGAAGCGGCTCCGGGGTCTTTCATCAGCCGCCGTGCGTGGGGCGGCATTATGCGCAGCAAAATCAATGCGGTAGTTGGAGGCCGGCTTCCCTCGGTTGCCAATCTGTTCTTCGAAAAGTACCGAGCTTCAGCGGCCATAAAACCCCGCCATATCAGACACTTATGAGCTCGGTACTAAACGGCCGAAGTCATGAGGTTCGGAGAGAACCGCCCCGAGAGAGAGGAAAACGCCCCTCCGGCGGAGCCGCGCAGTCATGAGCTTTCGGCCGAAACGGCGCTGTTCTGCGCGCTTTCCGGCCCCGCAACTGGCGACGGAGAGAGTCGCCCCAGGGCGCATTGGCGGAGGGAGAGGGACCCGAGTCCAACCTTCTCCAAGGGCTTTCCTCCGTTGAGGCCCCCCGTGTGTCGCCAAGTCGCGGACGCCGAGGGCATCGTCGATCGGTCCCGGACGAGTGCCTGCAGGAGGAATTCTGCACCAGCGTGGCAGCTCGGTATCCCCGACCGACTACCAAGATCAGTTCACCCTAGCCAAATCTGGTCTACCCCCAGAGATTGCAGACCGAAGATTTCGATTTGGAAGTCGCCGCGCCCGTCGTCGTCGACGCCGCCGAGGAGGTAGGTGTTGCCGTTGTGGTGGAAGGCGCGCAGTTCGCCTGCTCCGGCGGCGCTGGTCACGCCCGTCGTGCCCAGGAACGTGAAGCCCTGGTTGCCGGCGGCGGTGAGATCGGCATCCATCGCCGAGAGATCGATCACGTCGCCCGTGTTCCAGTCGGTCACGACGTCGCGCCCGGCGCTGAACGGCGTCTCGTCGGCAGATCCGAACACGAAGCGGTCGGCGCCACCGTTGCCCGCCAGCCGGTCCTTGCCCGGCCCGCCCTCGAGCACGTCGTCGCCGGTCGAACCGACAAGGATGTCGTCACCGTCCAGACCGTAGAGCCGGTCGTTCCCGGCATCTCCGTTCAAGATGTCGTTGCCGCTCGTGCCGATGATGGTGTCGGCCGCATTGGTGCCGGTGAGGATGGCATTCTGCAGGCCCGCCAGACTCGCTGTTGTCAGTGTGTGCAGTCCGGTGATCTCGATCTGGAAGTCGCCGCGCCCGTCGGCGTCGACGCCGCCGAGGAGGTAGGTGTTGCCGTTGTGGTGGAAGGCGCGCAGTTCGCCTGCTCCGGCCGCGCTGGTCACGCCCGTCATGCCGAGGAAGGTGAAGCCCTGGTTGCCGGCGGCGGTGAGATCGGCATCCATCGCCGAGAGATCGATCACGTCGCCCGTGTTCCAGTCGGTCACGACGTCGCGCCCGGCGCTGAACGGCGTCTCGCCGGCAGATCCGAACACGAAGCGGTCGGCGCCACCGTTGCCCGCCAGCCGGTCCTTGCCCAGCCCTCCCTCGAGCACGTCGTCGCCGGTCGAACCGACAAGGACGTCGTCACCGTCCAGACCGTAGAGCCCGTCGTTCCCGGCATCGCCGTTCAGGATGTCGTTGCCGCTCGTGCCGATGATGGTGTCGGCCGCATTGGTGCCGGTGAGGATGGCATTCTGCAGGCCCGCCAGACTCGCTGTTGTCAGTGTGTGCAGTCCGGTGATCTCGATCTGGAAGTCGCCGCGCCCGTCGCCATCGACGCCGCCGAGGAGGTAGGTGTTGCCGTTGTGGTGGAAGGCGCGCAGTTCGCCTGCTCCGGCGGCGCTGGTCACGCCCGTCATGCCGAGGAAGGTGAAGCCCTGGTTGCCGACGGCGGCGAGGTCGGCGTCCATGGCCGATAGGTCGATCACGTCGCCCGTGTTCCAGTCGGCGACGACGTCGCGCCCGGCGCTGAACGGTGTCTCGCCGGCAGATCCGAACACAAACCGGTCGGCGCCGTCGCCGCCCGCCAGGCGATCTTTGCCGGTGCCGCCCTCGAGCACGTCGTCGCCGAGATAGCCGTAGAGGGCATCGTCGCCGGCCCCGCCGATCAGGACGTCGTTGCCCTCGACGCCGTAGAGCCGGTCATCTCCGGTGCCGCCGATGAGGCGGTCGCGTCCGGCTCCGCCGAGCAGGACGTCGTCACCGCCCTTGCCGTCAAGGTAGTCGTTGCCCAGACCGCCGGTCAGTCGATTGGTGCCGGCATCGCCGAGCAGGTAGTCGTCCGCGCTGCCGCCGATCAGGTTCTCGATGCTGCTTAGAGCATCGCCGCGCGCGCCGGCGAACCGGCCGTTGTAGTCGGTCACGCCGTCGTACAGTCGGACGTAGACCACCTCCGTCTCGCCGCTGTAGTCCGCCGTGTCGTTGCCGGCGCCGCCGATCAATCGGTCAGCACCAACGCCACCCACCAGGGTGTCGTCGCCATCTCCGCCGTCGAGATCGTCAGAGCCGTCTCCCCCTTCCAGCCGATCGTCACCGGCACCGCCGCGCAGGGTATCGGCTCCCGCGAGCCCCTCGATCACATCGTCGCCGAGCGTCCCGCTCAGATCGTCGTCCTCAGACGTGCCGGTGATGGGCTGACCAATAGGCTTCACTGTGCGTCCGAGATATCCACCGAGGTTCTCGGCCGTGAAGTCCGCCGCCGTGGTGTTCTGGAAGGTGAGGAGCGTCGCATAGGCGTCATCACCGCCGTAGCGGTCGATCTGCAGCAGCGTCGACGGGCCGTCCTGAACCAGACGCAGATATCCCTCGCCGAACGGGTTGGTGTCCGGATTCCAGTTCTGAAGTGCGTCCCCGAGATAAGCCTGGATGTCCAGCCGGTCGCCGCCTGCACCGGTCACGAAGTCCGTCACCAGGATCGGGTTGCCCGCCGCGAACCCATTGTACGGCCGATGCAGTTCCAGGACGTCCGCCCCCGACCCCAGGGTGACCGTGTATGCTCCGCCGAGAGTGTCGATCCTGATGCGGTCGTTCTCCGAGCCCGCGTCGATCGAGATCTGCGCTCCCCCCCGGACGTCGATGTCGTCGGCGCCCGCACCCCCATTGAGGACCACCGTGTCCACATATCGTCCGGGTGCATAGAAGCTGACGACGTCATTCCCTGCACCGCCATCGAGGAGCACCGTGCTGACGGCCTGATTGCCGGTGCGCGACACATAGAGATAGTCGTTGTACTCGCCGCCGAAGAGTTCGTCGTTGCCGCCGAGGTTGTCTCTGAGCGTGTTGTAGCCGCCGCCGCCGATCAGCGTGTCGTCGCCGTATTCGCCGTCGAGATCGTCGGAGCCGTCTCCCCCTTCCAGCCGATCGTCCCCGGCACCGCCGCGCAAGATATCGGCTCCCGCGAGCCCCTCGATCACGTCGTCTCCGAGCGTCCCGCTCAGATCGTCATCCCCAAGCGTGCCGGTGATCGCTTGACCGGGCGGGCTGGAGCCGTCGCTTGGATAGCCGCCGAGGTTTTCGGCTGTAAAGTCCGCCGCCGTGGTGTTCTGGAAGGTGAGGAGCGTCGCATAGGCGTCACCGCCGCCGTAGCGGTCGATCTGCAGCAGCGTCGACGGACCATCCTGAACCAGACGCAGATATCCCTCGCCAAACGGGTTGGTGTTCGGGTTCCAGTTCTGAAGTGCGTCCCCGAGATAGGCCTGGATGTCCAGCCGGTCGCCACCTGCGCCGGTCGCGAAGTCCGTCACCAGGATCGGATTGCCCGCCGCGAACCCATTGTACGGCCGATGCAGTTCCAGGACGTCCGCGCCCGATCCCAGGGTGATCGTGTATGCTCCGCCGAGGGTGTCGATCGTGACGCGGTCGTTCTGCGAGCCCGCGTCGATCGAGATCTGCGCTCCCCCCCGGACGTCGATGTCGTCGGCGCCCGCACCCCCCGTGAGGATCGCCGTGTCCACATGTCGTCCGGCTGTATCATGGAAGCCGATGGTGTCATCCCCCGCACCGCCATCGAGGAGCACTGTGCTGGCAGCCTGATTGTCGGTGCGCGACACATAGAGATAGTCGTTGTACTCGCCGCCGAAGAGTTGGTCGTTGCCGCCGAGGCTGTCTCTGAGCGTGTCATAGCCGCCGCCGCCGATTAGCGTGTCGTCGCCGTATTCGCCGTCGAGATCGTCGGAGCCGTCTCCCCCTTCCAGCCGATCGTCCCCGGCACCGCCGCGCAAGATATCGGCTCCCGCGAGCCCCTCGATCACATCATCTCCGAGCGTCCCGCTCAGATCGTCATCCCCAAACGTGCCGGTGATCGCTTGACCGGGCGGGCTGGAGCCGTCGCTTGGATAGCCGCCGAGGTTCTCGGCCGTAAAGTCCGCTGCCGTGGTGTTCTGGAAGGTGAGCAGCGTCGCATAGGCGTCACCGCCGCCGTAGCGGTCGATCTGCAGCAGCGTCGATGAACCATCCTGAACCAGACGCAGATATCCCTCGCCAAACGGGTTGGTGTTCGGGTTCCAGTTCTGAAGTGCGTCCCCGAGATAGGCCTGGATGTCCAGCCGGTCGCCACCTGCGCCGGTCGCGAAGTCCGTCACCAGGATCGGATTGCCCGCCGCGAACCCATTGTACGGCCGATACAGTTCCAGGACGTCCGCGCCCGACCCCAGGGTGATCGTGTATGCTCCGCCGAGGGTGTCGATCGTGACGCGGTCGTTCTGCGAGCCCGCGTCGATCGAGATCTGCGCTCCCCCCCGGACGTCGATGTCGTCGGCGCCCGCACCCCCATTGAGGACCACCGTGTCCACATATCGTCCGGGTGCATAGAAGCTGACGACGTCATTCCCTGCACCGCCATCGAGGAGCACCGTGCTGACGGCCTGATTGCCGGTGCGCGACACATAGAGATAGTCGTTGTACTCGCCGCCGAAGAGTTGATCGTTGCCGCCGAGGCTGTCTCTGAGCGTGTCGTAGCCGCCGCCGCCGATCAGCGTGTCGTCGCCATATTCGCCATCGAGATCGTCCCAGCCGTCTCCCCCTTCCAGCCGATCGTCACCGGCACCGCCGCGCAGGGTATCGTCTCCCGCGAGCCCCTCGATCACATCGTCGCCGAGCGTCCCGCTCAGATCGTCATCCCCAGACGTGCCGGTGATCGTGGACAAAACCATCCCCTTCCGCTTGCTATCAGGTATAGCCGTTGGTGGTATCGCAATTACTGGTCGCAGCACAAGTCGTCGGGCTGGGTCCGCCGCCGAGGCAGAGATTCGCACGCTTCCTCGCGCGGAAGGCAAGGTGAGCCGCATCCAGCACTGCAAGCCCCAAGGCAGGCCGATAACGCGCACGACTGGCCGAACGCAAAGACGTCTGCGGTCCGCGCTGCGTCGAGCACGCGGACGTTTGCAAAACCGCTCGCGCCCGCGCGCGCATGAAGACCGGCATGGTCAACCTTGCCTACAACATGCGCCGCCTGATCTGGCTCGAAGTGCGCGCCTCGGAAGCGTGATGAGCGGGACGCGGGATGAAACGTTGGGCGGCGAGCCGAAGACCGCGGCGATAGAGAGCGCCTCTCACCAATCAGAACGCGGTAAGGGTGGAAAGAGCCCGTAGATCAGACCCTCCCAACGGCTTGGCCGAGAGCATCGGCGACCGGGCCCCGACCACTGCCTCCAGGGGGAAGTCTGCACGACTGTGTCGGACCGGAGCTGACGGCGGGACACAGTGAGGTGCGGCTGCACTCCGCGCAGGCCGGCCGGTTCGCAGAAAATGCTCGTCCTCTCCGCGGGCGGCGGAGACGGAGCAGGGTCACATTGGCGAAGACGCTCTCGAGCGCAAGCCGCCGTCTGCGGCGCTGACCTCCATCGCCGGTGCGCTTTTACGGCTACCAAACAGTTCACCCCAGCCAAATCTGGTCCACCCCCAGAGATTGGAGCCCAGCGATCTCGATCTGGAAGTCGCCGCGCCCGTCGCCATCGACGCCGCCGAGGAGGTAGGTGTTGCCGTTGTGGTGGAAGGCTCGCAGTTCGCCTGCTCCGGCCGCGCTGGTCACGCCCGTCATGCCGAGGAAGGTGAAGCCCTGGTTGCCGACGGCGGCGAGATCGGCGTCGATGGCCGAGAGGTCGATCACGTCGCCGGACTCCCAGCCGACGATCAGGTCGCGATCCGCGCTGAACGGTGTCTCGGTGGCGGCGCGGTAGACGAAGCGGTCGGCGCCCTCGCCGCCGGAGAGCCGGTCCTTGCCCGATCCGCCCTCGAGCACGTCGTCGCCGGTCGCACCCATAAGGATGTCGTCACCGTCCAGACCGTAGAGCCGGTCGTCGCCGCTGTTGCCGACGAGGATGTCGTTGCCGCTCGTGCCGATGATCGTATCGGCCGCATTGGTGCCGGTGAGGATGGCATTCTGCAGGCCCGCCAGACTAGCTGTTGTCAGTGTGTGCAGTCCGGTGATCTCGATCTGGAAGTCGCCGCGCCCGTCGCCATCGACGCCGCCGAGGAGGAAGGTGTTGCCGTCGTACTGGAAGGCGCGCAGTTCGCCGGCGTTGGCGGCGCTGCTGACGGCGGTCATACCGAGGAAGGTGAAGCCCTGGTTGCCGGCGGCGGCGAGATCGGCGTCCATGGCCGAGAGGTCGATCACGTCGTCGCGGTCCCAGTCGACGATCAGGTCGCGGCCGGTGCCGAAGGGCGTGTCGGTGGCGGCACGGTAGACGAAGCGGTCGGCGTCGTCACCGCCGGCGAGCCGGTCCTTGCCCAGGCCGCCTTCGAGCACGTCGTCGCCGAAATAGCCGTAGAGGGCATCGTCGCCAGCTCCGCCGACCAGCACGTCGTTGCCCTCGACGCCGTAGAGGCGGTCATTTCCGGTACCGGCGTTCAGGATGTCGTTGCCGCTCGTGCCGATGATGGTGTCGGCCGCATTGGTGCCGGTGAGGATCGCATTCTGCAGGCCCGCCAGACTGCCTGTCGCGAGCGTGTGCAGTCCGGCGATCTCGATCTGGAAGTCGCCGCGCCCGTCGCCATCGACGCCGCCGAGGAGGTAGGTGTTGCCGTTGTACTGGAAGGCGCGCAGTTCGCCTGCTCCGGCCGCGCTGGTCACGCCCGTCATGCCGAGGAAGGTGAAGCCCTGGTTGCCGGCGGCGGCGAGATCGGCGTCCATGGCCGAGAGATCGACGATATCGCCGCCGTCCCATCCGACGACCAAGTCGCGGTCCACACTAAACGGCGTCTCTGTGGCGGCGCGATAGACGAAGCGGTCGGCGCCGTCGCCGCCCGCTAGCCGGTCCTTGCCCAGCCCCCCTTCGAGAACGTCGTCGCCGAAATGGCCGTACAGCATGTCATCGCCGGCGCCACCGACCAGCACGTCGTCGCCCTCAACGCCGTACAGACGGTCGTTGCCAGACCCGCCGTCGAGGACGTCGTCTCCGCTAAGGCCGATCATGGTGTCGGTGCCATCGGTCCCCGTGAGGTTGACCCGGTCAATGCCGAGGAAGTCGGACGTCCTGAGCGTATGCAGGCCTGTCAGCTCGATCTGAAAGTCGCCCCGGCCGCTGGCATCCACGCCACCAAGCAGAAAGGTGTTGCCGTTCACCTGGAACGCCCGGAGCTCAGCCGCGGCCACGGCGCTGGTCACCGCGGTCATGCCGAGCCAGGTGAATCCCTGGTTGCCCACGAGGGTAGCGTCGGCATCCATCGGAGAGAGGTCAACGACGTCGCCCGTACCCCAGCCGACAATGACGTCCCGGCCGGCGCTGAACGGCGTCTCCGTAATAGAGCGGAAAACGAACCGGTCGGCGCCGTCCCCGCCGGCCAGCCGGTCCTTGCCCAGGCCGCCTTCGAGCACATCGGCGCCGAAATGCCCATACAGCATGTCGTCGCCGATGCCGCCGACCAGCTCGTCGTCGCCTTCCTCGCCATATAGACGGTCGTTCCCGGCACCGCCTACTGCGCCGTCATTCCCCGGCCCGGCCAACAGGGTGTCGTCGCCGCCATTGCCTATCAGGACATTACGGCCGGCGTCGCCGGTCAGCCGGTCGGCATGCGCCGACCCAGTGAGGTTCTCGACCTCGAACAGTAGGTCGCCCTGGGCATCTCCGCCCTGACCCGTGCCGTTCACGAGTGTGACGGTGACACCTCCGGGCGACCCGGAGTAGTCCGCTGTATCCGTCCCTGCTCCGCCCTGGAGGGTGTCGGCACCCTGTCCGCCGAGCAGGATATCATTGCCGCCCTGGCCGAACAGGCGGTCGTCCCCGATCCCGCCGTCCAGCCGGTCGTTGCCTTCGCTGCCCGGGTTCTCGTCGTAATTCGGCAGCGTGATCGAAAGACGATAGCTGCCGTTGACGTACACCCCGCGGCCGATGTGATCGTCGATGGCCAGCGTGTACCAGCCGGGGACGCTGACGCTGTAGACGATGTGCGGATCTTCCGAACCCCGTTCGCTCGTCGCATCGTTGGGCTTCGCAAGCAGATCGAAAGAAGAACCGGAGTCCACGCCCGATTCGTCACTCGACGAAAGCAGAGCCCCGCTGGAGTTGAAGAGAACCATGTAGGCATTGAGGCCACGTTGTGTGCCGTAGTCGATGTCGGCGACGAGCAGACCGGGGCCAGGGATGAAAATCCGGAAGTAATCCTGCCCGTTCCCGTTCCCCGTGACGTCCACGCTGACGTGCGGATTGGTGTCGCTATTGCGGACGTCCTGGTTGAACTGCCGCCCGGCATAGGGGGTGAGATCGAAGGCGGTCTGCAACGAGGAATTCGTCGCGCCGGAGCCCAGCTGAAGATATCCGGAACCGCTATAGGCAGGGCCGCCTTCGCGCTTGTCGCCGAAGAGAAGGTCGTTGCCGGAGCCGCCAAAGAGCTGGTCATTGCCTTCGCGGCCATTCAGAATGTCGGCGCCGCCATTCCCGCGCAACAAGTTCGCGGCGATGTTACCTTCGACCCAGTCGTGGCCAGAGCCCCCATTCGCGTTCTCGATCAGCGAACGCTGGTCGCCCTTGAACATGTAGGCGTTGTAGACATTGCCGCTCGCCTGGTGCGCCTCGGATGGCTGTTGCTCAACGATCAGCTGGGTGATGCCCTTGACGGCCGTCTGCGCATCGCTGAACCGCGACCAGCCGCCCGGCAGCAGGTCGACGTGCATGTTCGTCGTGTAGTTCGAGAGATCGTAGGTATCAATCCCGTTGCCGTCCCAGACCGTCATGAAGATCTTGTTGGCATCCGGGTGTCCGCCCCCGGGCTTCCCTTGGCCGACGCCGTTCAGAAACATCTCGCCCGTGAGGGGTGACCATCTGTAGATCGTGTTGCCGCTGTTCGTGCTGTAGTTCGGCCCGTACAGATGCTGCAGCGCGAGAAGATCGAGCTGCATCAGCGTCTGCGGGTGGCCCCATGGCTCGTTGTCGTACGCCTTGATGAAGTCATTGGGGACGGTCGAATAGCTCATAATCGTGAACTCTTCGGCGTTCCGGTCGTCCGGGACCGTTATGCCGAAGCTCGAACCGCCGGAGTTGTGGCCGTGGCTGAGGCCCAGCGCATGTCCGAGTTCGTGGGCATGGGTTATCCATGCGAAGTTACCGGGAAGCGGGTTGCGGAACATCGCTCCGTCGTTGCCGAAGACGACGTCGCCCCCGGATTTGCGCTGGTCAAGTTCCGGGAAATCGAGCACGCGGGCCGTGGGTAGGTTCTGCCCATCGACTGTGTCGACCTCGCCAATGACAATGTCCGGTGGTCCGAATGGGTTGTCGGCCAATGCGATCTGGATGTTGCAGACATCTGAGAACGATCCGTAGGTAAACGGAGGCTGAGGAACCGCCGCGACATTGTCGCCGATTATGCAGCGGATCGCCGCCTGCTGGGCAGCAGTGATCGTCTGGAAACCGCCCAGCGTGAAAGGATAAGGCGAGCCGAAGTCCGCAACACTGTCCGCGAAACTGTAAGTAACCTGGCCGGACCAGCGTGTGCCGTAAAGAATCCCGTCAACATAGTTATTTCCGAACTGAGTAGCTGCAACCACGGTTGCCATACGACTCCCCCCCGCCCAAATCAGTTTGCCCTTTCTAATGGATGCAATTATCCCGACAAGAGCAGGAAGCGCAAGGAAAACGGCTTCCAGACGGCCGATCCTGCGTCGTGGACGACGGTAGAGAAACTTAATACCGAGGCGGGCGCAGGTCCCGTCGGCGTTGATTACTCCGCGCCGGCCCAGTTGCTACGCCCTGAGGCATACCCCGGTCGATGGCCAGCAACGTGCCCTGGTCGAGCACCCCCGCCCTCAGCCACTTGCCGATCAGGCGCAAGAAGTGTCAAACGGAAGCGAACAGGAGAGCCCCGCGCGCGAACCGGCTCCGGGGACCGGCTGATGCGGGGGCGGCGGCCGACGCCGACGGCGCTGAAGCTGATCCACGGCAATACCGGCAAGTGCCGGCTCAACCCGAACGAGCCGAAGCCGGTCACCGCCGTACCGACCTGCCCGGCGCATCTCAGCCCACCGCCAAGGCGGAGTGGAAGCGTCTGGCGTAGCAGCTGGAGAAGCTCGGCATCATCAGCCAGCTCGACGACCGCCCCGCCTTCGCCGCCTACTGCCAGGCCTATGGCCGCTGGGTGGAGGCCGAGCGCAAGCTCGCCGAGTCAACGAGGCGGTCATCATCCGCCTGGTCGGGGCCATCCTGCTCGAACAGAACGACGAATGGGCCATCCAGCGCTGCGCTACATGACCCTGGAAAGCGTCGGTGCCCTGAGCGATGATCCTTTCGTCAGCCTGCCCATCCTATCCGCCTGACAGAACCCGGCCCTACCGGAGATCGCGGCGATCGCACCGCCGCAGCTACACCACAGGATGGGACACGATCATCCGGAGCCTATTCACTGTCTCACAGCGCCGCACCGCGGCGCATCGGCTATCTGGAGACCGAATCATGATAAGGTTTTCTGGTTACGGAACGATTCTCGCTCTAATCGCGGCCGCTGTCGCGTCGGACACCTCGGCAGCACGGGCCCAGAGCTTCCGGATCGACGACGCTGTTGAGATTGAAGCATCCGACCATTGGGTGCCGTGCGTGGTAATAGAAACCGCGCCACCCGGTGAGACGATGCGCGTGCGCTGCACGCCCTACCCGCAATTAAGCCGGGATGGCGGCATCTATCGCGTCACTAATCGGCCGGACCACATCAGGAAAGCTGGCATCGGGCAGCCGTCCGGCGCTCCCGGTTCAGCCGGCCCAGGCACGGCACCGGCCAGCGCGGTTGGCAGCGCTTCTCCCACTTCCGGTGGTGGTGGCCTAAATATGGGCGAGCACGCCTGCTACGGCGGTAGCACCGGCTCAGGATCGGGGCAAGTTGCTGGCGGCCGAAGTCAGCTGCTGGCGGGGCTCGCCTTCCATGTGCGGCCCGGTGGCCGCTACGTGGACGCCGACGAGGCAAATCCTGGCACCTGCAGCGTGTCCGGCTCGACGGTGACCTTCCACGGCGGCATCCATGGCGGCCAGACCGGGACCAGCCTGAGGAATGGTACCTTCGTCCTGGGGAGCAGGGTCTACTGTGAGCCCTGGTAGACGCTACGACCTACCTCGAAGGTCCCTACGGCAAGCGTCCGGCGAGGGACGTTGGTCGATGATCTCGCGGATGAAGGCGCGCCGATTGCCAAGCCGAGAGAGATTGGCCGGGTCGTTATGCGGCAATGTCCGCGGGGCGCTTGGCGGCGGCCCATTCAAGAGCAGCAGTTCCTCGATCTGCTTTGCACAGTGGGAGGCGAGGCGGGCCAGGATGTCGCGGAGGTAGGTTGAGTGTCGCGGTGACGACCATGGGAATGAGCAAAAACGAGCGTGTAAGCTCCGACGATTTAGGTCGACCGGAAACGGGTCAGCCTGATAAACAACTATTGGACGAATAAGCGGCGCGATCGACAAGCGGCCGATGGCTGGCGTCGCAAACCATGGGGTGCAACTGCGATGGCTGCAGCAAATCTGCGGATCAGCGACATGGATGTCGGGAGCCAGGACCTAAATCTTGGCGAAACCGTCTCGCAGACGTTCTTCGCAGGAGAGACCTTTACCGTCGACATCAACATCAGAAACGACGGCACGGCCGACGCCGGCTCCAGCACGGCGGCAGCCTTCATCAAGGATGCCAGTGGCAACCTGATCCAAATGGACACGAACTCCACAGGTGTAGTGGGCGCCGGCGACACGACCTCGAACCAGCCCCTTGAGATAACGATCCCAAGCAACTTCGGGCCCGGCACATACCAGGTCGCCGTGATGACGGACTACGACGACCGGATCGCCGAGCCGGACGAGAACGACAACCTTCAGTTCTTTTACATAACGGTTGTGGGCGGCGAGCCAAATCTTCGGATCAGCGACATGGATGTCGGGAGCCAGGATCTGGATCTTGGCGAAACCGTCTCACAGACGTTCTTCGCAGGAGAGACCTTTACCGTCGACATCAACATCAGAAACGACGGCACGGCCGACGCCGGCTCCAGCACGGCCGCAGCCTTCATCAAGGATGCCAGCGGCAACCTGATCCAGATGGACACGAACTCCACAGGCGTAGTGGCCGCCGGCGACACGACTTCGAACCAGACCCTTGAGATAGCGATCCCAAGCAACTTCGGGCCCGGCACATACCAGGTCCCCGTGATGACGGACTACGACGACCGGATCGCCGAGCCGGACGAGAACGACAACCTTCAGTTCTTTTACATTACGGTTGCGGGTGACACCGTGCATGAGGGCACGGACACGTCCGCGAACCTCAGCGGAGGGAATTGGCAAATTGGCACGATCGACGCCGAGCCGATCTCTGGCGACGGGGTGACGTCGGACTTGGCCGGCGGCTATGTTGACAAAGACTGGTACGCAGTCACGCTGGCCGCTGGTCGCAGCTATGTCTTCGACGCCGAATCTCTGTCGCTGAGCACAGGACAGGTCGCGATCAGCCTCAAGAACAGCGCGGGCAATACTGTGACGGGGATCTATGGCGGCGGGTCATCGAACCTCGCAGAGGGCACCGCCCCGAGCTTCTCCTACACGACCGGCTCGGCCGGCGGCACTTATTATGTCGCCGTCAGCGCGAGCGACGACAACGACAGCGACTTTCGCACCGCGACCGGCGATTTCCGATTGCGGTTGACTGACAATGGTGCATCGGGAACTGACAGCGTACCGGCCACCACGTCAACGAGTGCATCTCTTGCTGTTGGCGCAACGGCGTTCGGCCAGATTCAGCAGGACGATGTCAGCGGCGACTACATCGATGCCGATTACTTCCGGGTCACGCTGACGGGCGGACAGCGTTACATATTCAGCGCTAACGCGGGCTTGGACGGCGGCGACACGCTCGACGAGGTGTTCATTCGTCTCAGGGATGCCCAAGGGCGGACGCTGTCGCCGGATATTCGTGATGAGAGCGCCAACCCCGACTTCGTCTTTGATGCGCCCGGAAGCGGGCAGCAGACCTATTACCTCGCAATTAGCGCGGGCGGAGATGGGGCCTGGTGGGACGATACCGGCGCCTATTCCGTCAGCCTGACAACGGAGGGCGCCGCGCCTCCGACGAACTACCGCCCAACTGCTAGCGCAACCAACTACATCGGCGACCCCGGCGATACCATCTCGGTGACCGACCTGTTCACCTACAGTGACCCCGACGGGCTTTCAGACATCGTGAGTTTCGCGGTACAGGACCGAACGAGCAGCGGAGGCCATCTTACCTATCTGGGCCAGAAGATGGACCCGAACGTGGCCTATGAGCGCCCGATCGATCAGATCGGGGATTGGGCCTTTGTGGTGGGCCCGCCGGGGACAGATTATGTCGGCTTCAACGCGATTGACAGCGAAGACGCCTTTAACTCAACCGTAGTCGCTTCGGTTTCAGGGGCGCAGGTCCAAGGGCCGCAGTTGGCATCGGCTGAAGACCTGTTCGGGCAGCAGAAGCTGAGCGTTATGGCGCAGTTCTCTTATGCCGCATACGTAGAAAACGATGGCGCGGACGAATTGCGGGAGTCTGGCTGGAAAATTGTAGACAGCACATATGCCGCGAGTCTTGGCATAAGCACTGGACTAATCGTTGGGGATCATTTTCGGAGTGGTGAAGGCGCCATTAACGGTCGCGCTTCAGCTTTGCTCGCGGAGTCGCCGGACGGGAACTCACTTGTCATAGCATTTACTGGAACCGATTCTAAGCTTGAATGGGCTCTGGACTGGTCAACTGCGACCGTCGCTCATTTCCCCCTCTATAGCCAGCTACTTCAAGAGATAGATTATTCCAATTATGATAAAATTTATGTAACGGGGCACAGCATGGGCGGCGCAATGGCACAGGCATTTGCGACTGCCAATCAAATTCGAGATTTTGAGCTTTTGGGTTTGGATCCCATTTCGGGCGATGCCCTGAATGTCGAAGGTGTCGTATTTGCTAACCCAGGTTACAACCTAGCTCCCACTGGCTTGCTATTCCCACATTTGGATAACTTTGCAAACATCACAGTGAGCGGAGATGCAATTCAAGGGGCGCAGGCACTGTCCGACAACGCTGGCGATCGCTATGTTCTCGAGGACTTGAACGACAACTCAGATTTCACTCCAACCGAGCTCCACGACATGGGGCTTTATCTGGAGGTCGCTAGTTACCTTGATGGATTCCGGGACGAGATTTTCGGAAACCTGGAAAACAGCAGCTATGACTCGCTGTTCATTCCGGTTTCTATAGGCGCTACACGCTACATATCGGAGCCTTTGGGAAGCACTATTTATCCGGACCGTATCGAGCCTGATGCGTCAACCGTCGTTTTCGGGATTCCAACGGCGCCGGAGTTTTCGGTCTTTGTACCGACGACTACCGCAGGATCGACGCCGCAGCTTCAGGTGCGCTCTTCGGACTTTACTGCAACCAATTGGGAAGTCGGTGCCGCTGGCAATCGTGTCGAAGTCAGGGATCCGATTTCTGGCGAGACCCTTTTCTATGTGGATGATTTCAGCGCAGTTCAATTCAGTGCCACGAGAGCACCCATCAACTTGATTCTCCAGGCGCTTTCAGGGACTGACATTCTAGACAGAACTGTTTATTTTGACGGGGGTCTGGAAGCCGACACTGTCGATGGAAGCGCTTCCGACCGCCGTATCGTCGCAACAGGCGGCGCGGGGAACGACACCCTGATCGGCGGTTTTTCCGACGATTTGCTTGCCGGCGGAGCCGGCGGCGACGCGCTGATCGGCGGCGCCGGCAACGACACGGCGGACTACAGCGGCGAGACCGAGGTCGTCTACGTCCGGCTCTACGACGGCGTGACCGACTACAACGGCCAGTTCGCCGGTGCGCGCGGCGATACGCTCAGCGGCATCGAGAACCTGATCGGCGGCAGCGCGGGCGACTACCTTCTCGGGGACGCCGGCGCCAATCGACTGGCCGGCGGTCTGGGAGGAGACTATCTCGACGGCAGGGCCGGCGACGACGTCCTGCTCGGCGGCGTCGGGCGCGACCGCCTGATTGGCGGTGCCGGAAACGACCGCCTCTACGGTGTGGAGGGTGACGACGTCCTTATCGGTTCGACCGGCGACGATTCGCTCTACGGGTATTCCGGCAACGACGTGCTCGAAGGCGGTTTGGGGAAGGATCGTCTGGCGGGCGGTGCCGGCGCGGATAATTACGTGTTCGGATCTGCCGGCGAGACGCCGTTCAGCGCCGGGCGCGACGTCGTCGCCGACTGGAACACGGGCGACGTGATCGATCTCTCGGCGATGGATGCCGATCTCGCCGGCGCCGGCAACCAGGGCTTCACCTTCCTCGGCATGACGGGCGTGACCAGCGCGGCCGGAGCAGGCGAACTGCGCGCCTTCCACCACAACGGCAACACCTTCCTCCTCGGCGGCGTCGATGGCGACGGGCGCGGCGACTTCCAGATCGAGATCACCGGACTGCACACGCTCACGACGGGCACTCTGGCGGGCCTGCAGAACGTCATCCTCACCGACACCAATGCGGCCGACACCATCATCGGAACGAGCGGCGACGACAGGCTCTACGGCGTTGAGGGCAACGACGTGCTCGAGGGCGGCACCGGCAAAGACCGGCTCTCCGGCGGCGAGGGCGCCGACCGCTTCGTCTACCGTGCCGCCACCGAGACGCCGTTCAGCGCCGGGCGCGACGTCGTCGCCGACTGGAACACGGGCGACGTGATCGACCTATCGGCCATGGACGCCGACCTCACTGCCGCGGGGAACCAGGGCTTCACCTTCCTCGGCATGACCGCCGTCAGCAGCGCCGCCAACGCCGGCGAACTGCGCGCCTTCCAGTACGACGGCAACACCTACCTCCTCGGCGGCGTCGATGGCGACGGGCGCGGCGACTTCCAGATCGAGATCACCGGACTGCACACACTGACAACAGCTAGTCTGGCGGGCCTGCAGAATGCGATCCTCACCGGCACCAATGCGGCGGACACCATCATCGGCACGAGCGGCAACGACATCCTGAACGCCGGTACCGGAAATGACCGCCTCTACGGCGTCGAGGGCAACGACGTGCTGGTCGG
>NZ_JBEPTK010000016.1 GCF_040549485.1 Constrictibacter sp. MBR-5 | reverse complement strand
GATGTGCGTGAAGGACAGTTCGGCGAGCAGCCGCGAGAGCGAACGGACGCTGACGCTCACCTGGAAGCGCTTCTCCAGGACATGCCGCAGGTCGATGCGCCGCCAACGGACGACGCCGTCGACCGCCTGATCGGGTCCGGTCTCGACGAGGTCGGCCAGTGCCCGCATCTGCTCCTCCGTCAGAAGGCGGGGCCGGCCCGCGCCCTTGCGGTTCCTCAGACCCTCCGGCCCGCCTTCGTTGAAGCGGTGCGACCAGTCGCGCAGCGTCTGACGATCCATGCCGCCGATCGCAGCCGCTTCCTCGCGGCTCTTCCCGGCGTAGACCGCCGCCAGTGCCAGAAGACGCCGGACCTGGCGCGGATCGCTACAGCGCTTGGCGAGCGCCCGAAGCCCGCCGACATCGTAATCGTCCCGAAGCTGCACGCTCGAAGCCATGGCGAGTCCTCCCTCGCCACTCTTCAATCAAATCCCGACACCGAGGGGAATCCCCTCGCGAGTCAGACGATTCGGCCGTTGGTATAACGGCATCGTCGAGCACTTCATCCGAACCGCGCTCAGGGAATGCCCGTCCGCCAAGGCCCATTTCAAGGCAGAGCAGCGCGCACTGGAGATGGCCGCAGGCCAGTCGTCCCTGCGCGACAACGACAACGGGCGGCAGGGCGATCGTCGAGGCTGTCGGTCCACCCCTGGGCGGTGCAAGGGGTTCGTGCGCGGAAGGACCTCGTTCGCGTGCGGCTTTTCTGCTTCAGAACGCGATGAGCAGCGGGCAGCGGCGAGCGTCCAGCGCCGCCGAGTGTGGCCCGAGGTGAGTGGAAAGCCGATCGTGTCGACAGGCGACAATGGTCGATGCCGACAGTTCACCCCGTGCTTTCAGCTGCTCCAGACTGTCGAGGGGAGGCAGGGGCGTGGTCCAGTCGAGGCGGCGGTCCCGCTCGGGGACCTCTGTCGGCGTTTCCGAGACCGGGTGCAAGGGCAGCCCAAGCAGGTTCGATATCGACGTCGCCACTGCGATCAGATGCCGCCCCGTGTCGGACGCGTCGTCGGCCATGGTCAGGACGAGCCTCGGCTCCGCGGTCGAGCGCAGCAGGAGGAGTGCGGGAAGGCCGGTACCGCCGAGCCTTTCCGCAACGCCTGCCAGGCGCTCGAGGCCGAACGATGGCAGCGTCAGCACCACGATGTCCGCCTCTCCAGCAGCGTGCAGCAGAGCGTCAGAGACGCTGCCGCGCACGACGCGCAGCGCGCAGGGCGCTCCCGAAGCGTCGGTCAGCGCCGAGACCGCCCGTTGCGCACCGAGACGCTGCGACCGGTACATCGCTTCGATCGTCGTCACGTCGAGCGGGGCGGCGGTGCCGCCGTGGCGGTGGACGTGCCTGACGACGGTGAGACTGGCGAGATGGAGGACGGCGGTATCCTCGATGAAGAGAGCCTCGACCGTCGCGCGGCTCCGCTCCGCCATGCGCGCGACCGAGCGCAGCGCCACGGCGCATTCCGGCGAATCGTCGACGACGACCAGGATCCGCCTCAACGACCAGGGTGCAGCCATCAGGCCTTCTCCTCATCCCCCCTCGGTCCCGCCGCACCGTTCGAGCCGAAGCGCCGGGCGGCCTCGGCGAACCCATCCAGGCGCGTCTCCACGAGACCGTTGACACTCTCAGGCGGGAATCGGCCGTCTTCCCGGATCCCTGCGGGCCGGCCGAGCATGAGTGCCACCGCCTCGTCGACGGATTCCACGGGATAGATGTGAAAGCGGCCCTCTTCCCGAGTCGCAACCACGTCGCGGCGAAGCATCAGGTTCACGACGTTCGAGGCGGGAATGAGGACGCCGTTTCCTTCGGCGAAGCCCCGCCGCGCGCACACGTCGAAGAATCCCTCGATCTTCTCGTTCACGCCGCCGATGGGCTGGACGGCGCCGTGCTGGTTGACGGAGCCCGTGATGCCGAGTTCCTGACGTATCGGCACGCCGGAAAGGGCCGACAAGAGCGCGATCAATTCGGCCAGGGAAGCGCTGTCCCCTTCGACCCCGCCGTAGGACTGCTCGAAGACGAGGCTGGCGGAGAGCGTGAGCGGCTTGTCGGGGAGAAATCTCTCGGCCAGGAAGCCGGAGAGGATCATGACGCCCTTGGTGTGGATGGGACCACCGAGCTTGGCCTCGCGCTCGATGTCCAGGACGCCGCCCCGTCCCATGCGGACCCGCGCGGTAATGCGCACCGGATGGCCAAAAGCCATCTGGCCGATCTGGCTGACCGACAGGCCGTTGATCTGGCCGACCCTGGCGCCCTCGGTGTCGACGAGAAGAGATCTGCGAGCGATCGCCTCCTGGATGCGGTCGCGGAGCCGGGCTTGCCGGCGAACCTGCCCCTCCACCGCCGCGATGACGTCAGTCGCCTCGACGGCGGCGGCTTCACCGGCGAGAAAATCCGCCTCGCGCAGCACGTCGGCCACTCCCCGCATGTGTGCCGACACCTTCTCGGCATCGCCGGCCATCTGCGAGGCATGGTCGATCGCTTCCATGACCGCTTCCCGCGTGAACGGCTTCAGGCCTTCGCGGCGGCCGATCGTCGCGATCAGCCGCGCGTAGAGCATCGCGGACTCGTCGGTCCGCTCCAGTTCGTCTTCGAAATCGGCGGCGATCTTGAACAGCTCCGGGAATTCCGGATCGTAGGCCGTGAGCAGGTAGTAGAGATGCCGCTCCCCGACCAGCAGCACCTTAACGTCGAGCGGTATGGCCTCCGGTTCCAGCGAGACCGTGGAGATGAGGCTGAGCGCCTGCGCGAGCGACTCGATCGCGATCTCGCGGGCGCGGAGCGCCCGCTTCAGCTGGTCGTAGGCGAGCGGCTGCATCAGCAGCTTGGCGGCATCGACCACCAGATAGCCGCCGTTTGCGCGATGCAGCGCCCCGCCCTTGATCAGTAGGAAGTCGGTCGCAAGAGCACCGAACTGCGACATGTGCTCGATGCGGCCAATCAGATTCGCGTGTGCCGGATTGTCCTCGTAGATCACCGGAGCGCCGGAGCATCCGCCATTGTCGACCAGGACGTTGACGCGGTAGCGCCGCAGGGCGGGAGACTCCAACAGCGAGCCGTCGACGGTGAGCTGTGCGCCCGGCGGGAACGGCTGCGGCATTCCCGGCGGACGCATCAGCTCTTCCGCGTTCTCGACGATGTCGGCCTCCATCGCATCGAGATGGGCGGCGACATCGGGCAGGTCGGCATGGCTCCGGCGCAGTTCGGCGATGGTATGGCCGACCGCGTAGCGGATCGTCTCCTGCTGGAGTTCGCGTACCTTCTGGCGGTGCTCCCGCTCCCAGCGCGGAAACTCCTCGAGCGCCGCCTGCAGCCGCTTCTGCAGCACCTCGATCGTCTGCCGGATGCGCTCCTGCTCCGCCTGCGGGATCTGGCGAAAGTCCTCCGGGGAGATCACCTCGCCCCGGCGCGCGGGCGCGAAGGCGAAGCCCATCGGGGTGCGGATCAGGGCGACCCCCTTCCCTTCCGCTTCGGCCTGCACCGCGCCGAGAGCCTGCTCCTGGCGATCCTTCAGGGCCGCTTCCAGGGCCTGAAGGCGCCCGCGGAACTCATCGCTCTCGAAAGCGGCGGGGATGCTGGCGCGAAGCTCGGCGATGAACCGGTCCAGATCCGCTCTCAGTCCGGCGCCCCGCCCACTGGGCAGCCGGAGGAAGCGGGGTCGGTAGGCGTCCTTGAAATTGTGGACGTAGCACCAGTCGGGCGGCGGGCGCTCTCTCTCGGCGGTTCGCGAGAGAAAGCGCCGGACGGCGGTGTGCTTGCCCGTTCCCGCCGGCCCCAGCACGAACAGGTTGTAGCCGGGCCGGCGGATTCCGATCCCGAGGCGGATCGCCTCGAGCGCCCGTTCCTGACCGATGATGTCGTCGATCTCTTCGAGTTCGGCCGTGGTTTCGAATCGCAGGCTGCCGGGGCTCGTCCGCCGCCGCATCTGCCCCGCATCGAGGGGCGAAGGCTTCGTCATTCTCACCTGCGCTGCTACCCGTCCCGAAGCACGCACCGCGAACGATGGCGTGAGAACTCTATCTCGTATTCCTCAAGCGGTGTAGGTGCATCCGGACCTCGATTGCGCCGGGCCCGGATCCGCGGGAGGATCACTCTGCGGCGGAGATGATCCACGCGGAATGCGGGCATCAGGCCGCGGCGATGCCATGGACGAGGACCAGCGCCATCAGGCCCGGGGCCACGATGCGCATCACCCAGAGCCAGACTTGGCCCAGCCGTTCGCTTCGAAAGATTCCCTGCACCGCCTGCTCGAGGCGAGACCACCTCCAGCCGACGTAGAGCGCGGTCAGAATCGCGCTCACCGGCAGCACGATGTCGGAAACGGCGAAATCCACCATGTCGAGGACGTGGCGTCCCCCCGGTCGCAAGCAGTCGAGCACGCCGTAGCCGAGCGCCGAGGGAATGCCCAGCAGAGCGGCGAGGCCGCCGGCGGCCGCGGTCGCGGTCCAGCGGCGCATGCCCAGGCGGTGCGCCGCGCAGGCGACCCCGACCTCGAGCAGCGAAACCGCGGAGGTCAGGGCGGCACCGAGCAGCAGCGCGAAGAAGATGGGCGCGATGACTTTGCCTGCTGGCATCGCGAGAAAGATCTGGGGCAGCGTCACGAAGACGAGGTGGGGTCCGGCTGCGGGGTCGAAGCCGAACGAGAAGACCGCTGGAAAGATCGCCAGCCCCGCCAGCACGGCGATCAAGGTGTCGCCGATGGCGATCACAGCCGCCGACCGGGGCAATCCGTGCGTCGATGCGAGATAGCTGCCGTAGGTGATGTAGATGCCCATCCCGATGCCGAGCGAGAAGAATGCCTGGCCCAGCGCAGCGAGATAGACGCCGGGCGAGAGCAGCGCGGACCAGTCCGGCGCGAACAGGAAGCGCAGTCCTGCTCCGGCTCCCGGCAAGAACATGGAGAAAAGCGCCATCGACAGCACGAGCAGAGCGAGAAGCGGCATGATCAGCCGGTTCAATCGCTCTATTCCCCGCTGAACGCCGGCGACGACCACGACCATGCCGAGGCTGATGACGGCGAGGTGCCAAGCCACCGGCTCGGCCGGGTTCGCGATCAGCCGCGCGAAATAGCGGCCGTGCCCTTCCGCCGCGGCGGTCCAGAGCGTCCCTGTCAGCGAGCCGGCCAGGTATTTGGCGACCCAGCCGGCAATCACCGCGTAGTAGGATAGGATCAGTACCGAGGCGCCGGTGGCGAGGAAGCCCACCAGACGCCAGCCCGCGCCTCCGCCGTCACCGGGTTCGAACGCCGCCGTCGCATCGCCTTGCGCGCGGCGCCCGAGCGCCAGCTCGGCGATGACGAGCGGGATGCCGACGATCAGCACGAAGGCGAAGTAGACGAGAAGGAACGCACCTCCGCCGTTCTCGCCTGCGACATAGGCGAACCGCCAGATGTTGCCGACCCCGACGGCCGAGCCCAAGGCGGCGAGGATGAAGCCGGTCCGGGAGCGCCATTGCTCACGTGCCAAGGTCAGGCTCTCCGCCCCCGCTCGCGGATGATCTCCGACAGCGCGTTCAGGAACGCCTCGACGTCCGCCGCCTCGCTGTAACATCCGAGACTGGCCCGCGTGACGCTCGCGACGCCCAGCGCGGACATGGCCGGCTGGGCGCAGAGGTGACCGCTGCGCACTGCCACGCCGCGCCGATCCAACTCGCGACAGAGCGTCTCGTCGCAGATCCCCTCGGCGGTGAAGCTGACCACGCCCTGCCGGAGCACGAGAGTCCTTGGGCCGATCGGGCGGACGCCCGGCAGGCGGTCGAGCCCGTCGAGAAGCGCCTCCGTCAGTTCCGCCTCACGCTCGCGCTGAACCGACCAGTCGAGCCCAAGCATCCAGTCGAGTGCAGCGCCGAGCCCGATCGCCTGAGCGATGGGCGGCGTCCCCGCCTCGAAGCGCTGCGGGGGCGGCAGAAACGTGGCGTTCTCCAGCGTGACGTTCTCGATCATCTGCCCGCCCGACATGAAGGGCTCCAGGCCGGCGAGCACCTCGCGCCGTGCCCAGAGAACCCCGATCCCGGTCGGACCGTACGCCTTGTGGCCGGAGAATGCATAGAGATCCACGCCCAGTGCCGGGATATCCACCGGACCATGCGGCACCCGCTGCGCCCCGTCCACCAGCACCAACGCGCCGACGGCGCGAGCCGCAGATACGATCGGCGCGAGCTGTGTCACGGCGCCGGTCACGTTCGAACAGTGCGTCACGGCTACCAGGCGGCAACGCGGTGTCACCAAGTCGCCGAGGAACGACAGATCGAGGCGACCCTTGGGCGTTGCCGGAATGAAGCGGAGGACGAGGCCGCGCTCCTGTGCGAGACGCTGCCAGGGCACGATGTTGCTGTGGTGCTCCAGGACGGACAGGACAATTTCGTCGCCCGGGACGAACAGCCGGCCGAGCGTGAAGCAGGCCAGGTTGATCGCGCCCGTCGCTCCGTACGAGAAAACGATCTCGTCGTTTGCACAAACCCCCAGGAACCGTGCGACGGATCCGCGCGCGGCCTCGTATTGGTCGAAGGCACGCTGAGCGAGACGGTGGCCGCCGTCATGGACGTTGCCGCGGCCGCTCGTTTCGAACCCGACGAGCCGGTCCAGCACGCGATCCGGCATCTGCGCCGTGGCGGCAGTGTCGAGGTAGACGACCCCACCGTCCCGGAGCGACGGGAACTGGCCTTTGATGCTCGCAAGCTCCTTGCTCATGGGCTTCCCTCTCGCGAGCGTTGGGCCTAACGCCCCTCCGTCTGCCGGGACCAGCGGACGCGCAGGAAATAGCGGTCGTCTTCGTAGTGGTAGTCGAGATCGCCCTGGTAGGCGTGGTGCAGGGCTTCGCCGATGCGACGCGGGAGGTGGATGTCCGTCGTCGTGATCTCCACTCCGTCCGCCCGTTCCCGGACGGCCATGATCCGATGCAGCGGATGTTCCCGCTGTTCGAGGTCACCCTGGTGGCGAGCCAGACGAACGATCTCGTCCTTGTGCACAGTCAGGAACGAGCCTTCGAGTTCGACGATGCCTGCGGGATAATCGTCGTGGATACGCCGGCACGCGGGGCACAAATTGCTTGCCGCCTGCGCGGGCGCCGCACCCCATTGCCACCGGCCGTGGTGGAAGGCGGCGCTGCACTCCGCGCACACGGCGGGCTCGTGCGGTTTCTGCCTCTGCTGGTAGGGGTCGTGGACATGGTCCTCCTGCGCCCGGCCGGCGATGCGCCGCCCCGGAGGCTGCCCCGCGGGCCCCGTGTTCTGCCGCTTCATGTCTGTTCCCCGGTCCCGAGTGCGCTTGTTGCGGGCGACAAAGAAAAGAACTGGGCGGCGGCCTCAGCGGCGCACTGCGTCCGGTAGAAGGCCCCCGCTTCATCGCCTATCGCAATAAAGATACGCCACACTCCCGCCGCGGGGATTGACCTGCGTCAAGTCTGCGTCGTCCCGACAGATTGATATTCATCAATGCGGAATGCCGCAGGTTACTGACGATGCATGTCAAGCTGGTCTCACCAAGCGGAGCATTGGGAAAGGGCGCGACGATGCAAACGCAGGCTTCCGGCGGCTCGCTCCGAACGATCGAGAAGCCGCGCCACGGCCGGGGAGCCTCCCCGAACATGGCCGACTACGAGACGACACGGGCGCGGTTCGACTGGGACGCGGCGCGGCAGCAGCTGATCACCGGACTTCCTCGAGCGGGAGGGCTGAACATCGCCCACGAGGCGGTTACCCGGCACGCGGCCGGCGCCCTCGGCGGCAAGGTCGCGCTGCGCTTCATAGGTCGGGACTTCGGCGCGTCGGACGTCACCTTCGGCGCACTTGATCGTGCGAGCAGCCGCTTCGCAAACCTGCTGAAGCGGCTCTCGCTGGCGGAGGGCGACCGGGTCTTCGCTCTTTGCGGCCGGATGCCGGAGCTGTACACGGCGGCGGTCGGCACCCTGAAGGCCGGGTGCGTCTTCTCACCCCTGTTCTCCGCCTTCGGCCCCGACCCCGTCCACGCCCGGATGGCGATCGGTGCGGGCAGAGCCCTCGTCACCACGGCGGCGCTCTATCGGCGCAAGGTGCTCCCGATCCGGGACCGTCTGCCCGACCTCCTCCACGTCCTGGTCGTCCGGGAAGACCAGGAGGCGCTGCCGGAAGGGACGCAGGACCTGCGGGTTCTGCTTTCGGAGGAATCGGACCGGTTCGAGATCCCAGCGACCCGCCCCGACCAGATGGCGCTGCTCCACTTCACCAGCGGCACGACCGGCAAGCCGAAGGGCGCCATACACGTGCACGAGGCGGTCGTGGCACATGCGGTCACCGGAGAACTGGCGCTCGACCTGCACCCGGACGACATTTTCTGGTGCACCGCCGACCCGGGCTGGGTCACCGGAACGTCCTACGGCATCATTTCGCCGCTGGTTAACGGCGTGACCAGCATCGTCGACGAGGCGGAGTTCGACGCCGAACGGTGGTACCGCATCCTCCAGGATCAGAAGGTAACCGTCTGGTACACCGCGCCGACCGCCATCCGCATGCTGATGAAGCTGGGAGACGAGATACCGCGGAGGTACGACCTCGGGCGACTCCGCTTCATTGCGAGCGTCGGCGAGCCGCTAAATCCAGAGGCGGTGGTCTGGGGGCACGAGACCTTCGGCATTCCCTTCCACGACAATTGGTGGCAGACCGAAACGGGCGGCATCATGATCGCCAACTATGCGTCGATGGCGGTGAAGCCGGGCTCGATGGGCCGGCCGCTGCCGGGGATCGACGCCGCCATCGTCCGCCGCCGCGACGACGGCACGATCGCCCCGATCCCGGAACCCGACAGGGAAGGAGAACTCGCCCTGCGACCCGGCTGGCCGTCGATGTTTCGCGGCTACCTCAACGAGGAGGAGCGTTACCGGAACTGCTTCGCCGACGGATGGTACCTGACGGGCGACCTCGCGAAGCAGGACGGTGATGGGTATTTCTGGTTCGTCGGCCGCGCAGACGACGTGATCAAATCGGCGGGCCACCTGATCGGCCCGTTCGAGGTCGAGAGCGTGCTGCTCGAGCATCCGGCTGTCGCGGAAGCGGCGGTGATCGGCGTGCCGGAGCCGACGGCCGGCGAGATCGTGAAGGCCTTCGTCGCGTTGAAGACCGGCTTTGAGCCGACGGAGCCGCTGCGGCGCGAGCTGCTGGGCCACGCGCGCAAGCGGCTGGGCCCAGCAGTGGCGCCGCGCGAGATCGACTTCCGGGACAACCTGCCGAAAACGCGCAGCGGCAAGATCATGCGTCGGTTGCTGAAGGCGCGCCAGCTCGGCCTCCCGGAAGGCGATATTTCAACGCTGGAGAGCGACGAGCGATGAGGGACAGCCTGACCAAGCCGCGGCTCAGCCGCGAGCACACGCACGAACTCCTCCGGCAGATGATCCGGATCCGCCGCTTCGAGGCGAAGTGCGCCGAGCTTTACAGCGCCGAGAAGATCCGGGGTTTCCTCCACCTTTACGACGGAGAGGAGGCGATCGCCGTGGGCGTGATGAAGTCGCTGCGGCCAGAGGATGCGGTCGTCGCGACCTACCGCGAGCACGGGCATGCGCTGGCGCGCGGCGTCGCGATGGGACCGGTGATGGCCGAGATGTTCGGCAAGATGACTGGCTGCAGCCGCGGGCGCGGCGGCTCGATGCACCTGTTCGATGCAGCGAGCCGCTTCTACGGCGGCAACGCGATCGTCGGCGGCGGACTGCCGCTGGCGACGGGTCTCGCCCTTGCCGACCGAATGAGCGGCCGGGAGCGCGTGACCGCCTGCTTCTTCGGGGAAGGTGCCGTCGCGGAGGGCGAGTTTCACGAGTCGATGAACTTGGCTGCCCTGTGGAAGCTGCCGGTCCTGTTCATCTGCGAGAACAATCTCTACGCGATGGGGACGGCGCTCGACCGATCGGAAGCGGAGACCGACATTCACAAGAAGGCCGGCGTCTACGGCATGCCGGCCGAGGTGGTCGACGGCATGGACGTCGTCGCCGTCGAGGCGGCGGCCTCCCGCGCGGTCACCGCCATCCAGCGATACGACGGCCCGCGTTTCCTGGAATGCCGCACCTACCGCTTTCGTCCCCACTCGATGTTCGATGCGCAGCTGTATCGCAGCAAAGAAGAGGTCGAAGCCTGGCGCCGACACGACCCGCTCGAGCGCTTCACCGATTGGCTTCGGGGGAGCGGTCTGCTGCACGACGAAGAGTTGGCCACGATCGGAATCGCCGTGGCGAAGGAGGTGGAGGAAGCGGTCGCATTCGCCGAACGAGGGGAATGGGAGCCGGTCGAACATCTGACGCGGTACGTCTACATGGACGAGGTGCCGGCATGAGACCCTCTGAGCCGCAGGCCCACCCCGCGACGATCACCTACCGTGAAGCAATCAGGGAGGGCATCCGCGACGCACTCAGGCGCGACCGGCGGACCTTCCTGATGGGCGAGGACGTCGGGCGGTACGGCGGCTGCTATGCCGTCAGCAAAGGCCTGCTCGACGAGTTCGGCGCGGAACGCGTCCGCGACACGCCGCTTTCGGAGGCTGCCTTCGTCGGTGCCGGAATCGGCGCCGCATTGGGCGGCATGCGCCCGATCGTCGAGGTGATGACGGTCAATTTCAGCCTGCTCGCCCTCGACCAGATCGTGAACAATGCGGCAACCATCCCGCACATGTCGGGCGGCCAGTTCGCGGTGCCGCTCGTCATCCGCATGGCCACGGGGGCGGGCCGACAGCTCGCCGCGCAGCACTCCCACAGTTTCGAGGGCTGGTACGCACACATCCCGGGCATCAAGATCCTGGCGCCGGCGACGGTCGAGGACGCGCGGCACATGCTCTGGCCGGCCCTGCAGGATCCGAATCCTGTGCTTATCTTCGAGCATGTGCAACTCTACAATGCCGAGGATGGCGCGCCGGAGCCGCACGGCGAGGTCGACATCACGAACGCCAGAGTGCGGCGGACGGGGAAAGACGTCACGCTGATCGCCTATGGCGGCGGCCTCTCGAAGACGCTCGCGGCCGCGGAGCTCCTCGCCCGCGACGGTATCGACGCGGAAGTCGTCGACCTCCGCGTGCTGCGGCCGCTGGACACCCAAACGATCCTCCGGTCGGTGGCGAAGACGCACCGGGTCGTGATCGTCGACGAAGCGTGGAAGAGCGGCAGCCTTTCCGCCGAGATCTGCACCCGCATTGTCGAGGGCGCCTTCTACGAACTGGACGCACCAGTCGCCCGCGTGTGTGGTGCAGAGGTGCCGATCCCCTATCCCAAACACCTCGAAGATGCGAGCCTGCCGCAGCCGAATGCGATCAGACAGGCGGCTCTGGCGCTGGCGCAGCCCGGATGAGCGAGTTCCGGATGCCGTCGCTCGGCGCCGACATGGAAGCGGGTACGCTGGTCGAATGGCTGAAGCGGCCCGGGGACCCGGTGCGGCATGGCGACATCGTCGCCGTCGTCGAGACGCAGAAGGGCGCAATCGAGATCGAAGTCTTCGAGGACGGTGTCATCGACCACCTGGCCGTCGCGCCCGGCGAAACCGTCCCGGTCGGCGCCATCCTCGCCGTCGTGCGCGGCGAGGGCGAACCCGCGCCGGCCCCATCCGCGCCGGCCCCATCCGCGCCGGCCCCATCCGCTCCGGCCCCGCCCGCCGCACCCGTCGCTCCGTCGACCAAGGTTCCGGCCATCAAAGCTCGGGCCATCAAAGCTCGGGCAGCCGAGCCGATGCCGGGCGCCGTTCCGCGGCCGTCCCCTCGGGTCGGCGAGCGGGTCGCGATCTCGCCTTTGGCGCGCTGCCGGGCTGCGGAACTCGGGGTGGACCCGGGCCGGATCGCGGGAAACGGACCCGGCGGTGCCGTACGCCTCGCCGACATCGAGGCCGCTGCCGCACGCGGCGCCGCGCCCACTGCGGCCGAGACCCCGGCGCCCGAGTCCCGGCCGCGCCGCCGCGGCTTCGATCCGGCCGCGATGCGGCAGGCGATCGCGGCGGCGATGACGAAGTCGAACCGGGAGATCCCGCACTACTATCTCGCGACGACGATCGACATGGCGCCGGCGACCGCATGGCTGGCCGAGGCGAATGCGCGGCGCCCGGTGAACGAGCGGCTCCTCATGGGGGCACTACTCCTTAAGTCCGCGGCTCTCGCGCTCCGCGACTTTCCCGAGTTCAACGGCTTCTGGATCGACGACGGTTTCAGGCCCGGTAGAGGCGTGCACGTCGGCTGGGCGATCTCGCTGCGCGGCGGCGGCCTGATGGCGCCCGCCATCCACGATGCCGACGCCATGAGCCTAGACGAGATCATGCAGGCGCTGCGGGACGTCGTCGGCCGGGCCCGCTCCGGTGGCATCCGAGGCTCGGAGATGACCGATGCCACCATCACCGTGACCAGCCTCGGCGAGCGCGGCGTGGAAACGATCTACGGCGTGATCTACCCGCCGCAGGTGGCGCTCGTCGGGTTCGGCCGGGTGTTCGAGACGCCGTCTCTCTCGGACGGCACTCTGAAGATGCGCCCGATGCTGAACGCCACCCTCGCCGCCGATCATCGGGCGAGCGACGGCCACAGCGGCGCGCTCTTCCTCGCCGCCATCAGAGACCGCCTGCAGCAGCCGGGGGAGCTATGACCGAGAAAGAGCTCGAACAAATCGTCCTCGAAGCGCTGAGCGGCGTGGCTCCGGAGCTCGATACGGCGGAGGTCGGGCCGCGCACCGATCTGCGCAACGACCTCGACCTGGATTCGATGGACTTCCTGAACTTCGTGATCGGCCTCAGCCAGAGGCTGCAGGTGGACATCCCCGAGGCCGACTATCCCAAGCTGCGGACACTCAGCGAGTGTGTCGCCTATCTCCAGGGAAAGGGAGTAGGCTGATCGCATGTCCGCTCCCGGAGCCGGCACTGTGCGCGTGATCGACCGGACCGGTATCGCCCGGCTGGTGGAGGAACTGCGCGGCCAGGGGTATCGGGTGCTGGGGCCGACCCTCGGCGACGGGGCGATCGTCTATGACGAAATCACGACCGTTGAAGATCTGCCCGCCGGCTGGACCGACCGGCAGGAGGGCGGCACCTACCGACTGGAGCGGCGCGACGACGAGGCGTGGTTCGGCTACGCCTCCAGTCCGCATTCCTGGAAGCGGTTCCTGCACCCACCCGACGTGCGCCTCTGGCAGGCACGCCGCCGGGACGACGGCAGCTTCGACCTGTCCGAGCCGCCCCCCGCGCCGAAGATGGCTTTCCTCGGCGTCCGCTCGTGCGATCTCCAGGCGATCCTGGTGCAGGACCGAGTCCTTCGGCAATCGGAGCACCCCGATCCCGTCTACGCCGAACGTCGCGATTCGGCCTTCCTCGTGGCCGTCAACTGCGGCGACCCGAGCGCCGTCTGCTTCTGCGCGTCGATGGAGACCGGACCGCGCGCGCAGGCGGGGTTCGACCTGGCGCTCACCGAGCTGATCGGCGACGGCAGACACGAATTCCTGCTCGAGGTGGGGAGCGCAGCCGGGGCGGCCATCGCCGAGCGCCTCCGCGATCGGGAGGCGGACGAGGCCGACATGGCGCGTGCCGCCGCCGTGGTCGCAGCCGCGGCGGCGCGGATGGGCCGCCGGCTCGACACGGGCGGCATAAAGAAGCTGCTTCAGGAAAACCAGCTGCATCCCCGTTGGGAAGAGGTCGCCGGGCGGTGCCTCACCTGCGGCAACTGCACCATGGTCTGCCCGACGTGCTTCTGCACGACGGTCGAGGACACCGCCGACCTCACCGGGGACGTCGCCGAGCGATGGCGTCGCTGGGACTCCTGCTTCACGCTGGAGTTCTCGTACATGAACGGCGGCAGCGTCCGGAACGCGCCCGCGGCGCGATACCGGCACTGGCTCACCCACAAGCTCGCATCCTGGTACGACCAGTTCGGCACCTCGGGGTGCGTCGGCTGCGGACGGTGCATCACCTGGTGCCCGGTCGGAATCGACATCACCGAAGAGGTGGAGGCGATCCGGGCGCATCCGCAGCCGCACGGGAGCAGCCTCGGATGAAAGGCATCGACGCCATTCTCGCCGAGCACCCCTTCCTCGGCGGCTTCAGCAGGGACGCGCTCTCCGTGATCGCCGGCTGCGCCGCAAATCGACGCTACGACGCCGGCTCCTACCTCTGCCGGGAGGGGGAGCCGGCCGACCATTTCTTTCTGATCCGCCATGGCAGGATCACGCTGGAAACCAGTGCTCCGGAGCGAGGGGCGCTGACCTTTCAGACATTGGGCGAAGGCGAGATTCTCGGTGTTTCCTGGCTCGTGCCGCCCTATCGGTGGGACTTCGACGCCCGCGCGGTGGGCCTGGTGCGCGCCGTCGCCTTCGATGCGGCGTGCCTGCGCGGTAAGTGTGAGGCCGATCACGATCTCGGCTACGAACTGATGAAGCGCTTCGTGCCCGAACTGGTTCGGCGCATGCAGGCGGCACGGCTGCAGAGCCTCAATCTGTACGGGCAGACGGAATGACGGCCGCCCGGGCTTCCGCGCTTGCGCCACTCCCCCTGCGTGTCCGCGCGATCCGGCAAGAGAACGCCGAGTCCGCTACGATCGAGCTCGACCCGTCGGCATTGCCCTACGGCCTCCTCGGCGCCTCGCCGGGGCAGTTCAACATGCTGTATGTTTTCGGCGTGGGCGAGTCGGCCATCAGCGTCACCGGCGACTGTGACGAGCCCCGCAGCATTCTGCACACCTTCCGCGCGGTCGGGCCGGTCACGGCCGCCATGCGGCGCTTGGAGCCCGGACAGACGCTCGGGCTCCGTGGGCCCTTCGGGACGGGTTGGCCGATGCGGGCGGCCGAGGGTGCCGACCTGGTACTAATCGCAGGCGGCATCGGCCTGGCGCCGCTGCGGCCGGTCGTGCACGCCGTCCTGGCGCGCCGGCAGCTCTACGGACGGGTACTGCTCCTCTATGGCGCTCGCAGCCCCGACGACATCATCTTCAGGCCGGAGCTGGAGCAGTGGAACGGCCCGGTGGAGGTGGTGGTCAGCGTCGACTACGCCCATCCCGGCTGGGACGGCCACGTCGGATTCGTGACCGGCCTCATCCCGCGGGCTCGCTTCGACCCGGCGGAGACGGTCGGGATGATCTGCGGCCCGGAGGTGATGATGCGCTTTGCCGCGAACGGACTGCTGGAGCGCGGCGTGCCGGAAGACCGGATCTTCCTCTCGATGGAGCGCAACATGAAATGCGCGACCGGTCAGTGCGGGCACTGCCAGTTCGGCCCGACCTTCGTCTGCAGGGATGGGCCCGTGTTCGCATATGATCGCATATCGCGTCTCCTGACGATCCGGGAGATCTGAATGATGCGGCCGAAGCTCGCGGTCTGGAAGTTCGCATCCTGTGACGGCTGCCAGCTCAGCCTGCTCGACTGCGAGGACGAGTTGCTCACCGTCGCCGACCAAGTCGAGATCGCCTATTTCATGGAAGCATCGCGCGCGACCGTGGCCGGTCCCTACGATCTGTCGCTGGTCGAAGGCTCCATCACCACGGCGCACGATGCCGAACGCATCCGCGAGGTGCGGCGGCAGTCGAAGCGGCTGGTAACCATCGGTGCCTGCGCCACGGCCGGCGGCATCCAGGCGCTGCGCAATTTCCAGGACGTGCGAGCGTTCACCGAAATCGTCTACGCCCGGCCGGGCTATATCAGCACGCTCGCCCAGTCGACACCGATCGGTCAGCACGTGCTGGTGGATTTCGAACTGCGCGGCTGTCCGATCGACAAGCACCAGCTCTTGGAAGTGATCGCCGCGTTCATCCAGCGGCGACGCCCGGTGATTCGGACCGACAGCGTCTGCACCGAATGCAAGCGACGCGGCACGGTGTGTGTCATGGTGGCGGACGGAACGCCCTGTCTCGGCCCCGTAACGCAGGCGGGCTGCGGGGCGATCTGTCCATCCTTCGATCGCGGCTGCTATGGCTGCTTCGGTCCGACGGAAAGCCCGAACACGGCGGCTCTCGCCGCCTGGTGGCGGCGGCTCGGTGCCAGCGATACCGACATTCTGCGCGCCTACCGGAACTTCAACGCCTGGGCCAGCCCGTTCCGCGAGGAGAGCGAGGCGCATGAGCGACGCGAACGGTAAGGCGGAGGGCTCGCGCACCATTCGCGTCGACTATCTGGCGCGGGTGGAGGGGGAGGGATCACTCCACCTCGGCATCCGCGATGGTGCGGTGGAGGACGTGCGGTTAGCGATTTTCGAGCCGCCCCGCTTCTTCGAGGCTTTGCTGCGCGGCCGCGGTTTCGGCGAGGCGCCGGACATTACGTCGCGCATCTGCGGCATATGCCCGGTGGCCTACATGATGAGCGCCGTGCATGCGATGGAGAACGCGGCCGGGGTGAGCATCGCGGGCCCCATCCGCGACCTGCGCCGCCTGCTCTACTGCGGCGAGTGGATCGAGAGCCACGTGCTGCACGTGGCCATGCTGCACGCGCCGGATTTCCTGGGCTATCCGGATGCCATCGCCATGGCGCGCGACCATGGGGAGCATGTCCGCCGCGCCCTGGGCCTGAAGAAGGCCGGCAACGATATCGTCCGGCTGCTCGGCGGGCGCGAGATTCACCCGATCAACGTGCGCGTCGGCGGCTTCTACAAGGTGCCGACGCGGCGTGAACTTTCCACGCTGACGGAACCGCTGCTGCGGGCGCGCGACGCCGCGCGCGCGCTCGTCGACCGGGTGGCGGCGTTTCCGTTTCCGGAATACGAGCAGGACTATGAGTTCGTCGCGCTGCGGCACCCCGACGAATACCCATTCAACGAGGGCCGTGTCGTGTCGAGCCGCGGCATCGACATCGACGTTGCCGACTACGATTCCGTGTTCGAGGAATTCCAGGTTCCGCACTCCACGGCTCTGCACGCCCGCATCCGCGGACGCGGCAGCTACCTCGTCGGACCGTTGGCACGCTATGCACTGAATTCCGACCTGCTGTCGCCCGCCGCGCGTGACGCTGCGGCTGCAGTTGGCCTGGGACCGGTATGCCGAAACCCCTACCGCAGCATCCTCGTGCGCGCCGTAGAGGTGCTGCATGCCTGTGACGAGGCGCTGCGCCTGATCGCGGCCTACACGCCACCCGATGCGCCGTTCGTCGCGGTGCCCGTGCAGGATGCGGTCGGACTGGCCGCAACCGAGGCGCCGCGCGGCCTGCTCTATCACCGCTACAGGATCGATGCTTCCGGCTCGATACTGGACGCGCGCATCATCCCGCCGACCTCGCAGAACCAGGGGGCGATCGAGGAGGATTTGCGTCGGGTCGCGACGGCGTGCCTGGACATGCCGGACGATGCATTGCAGGGACGATGCGAGCAGACGATCCGCAACCACGATCCGTGCATCTCCTGCGCCGCGCATTTCCTGAAGCTGACCGTGGAGCGCACGTGATGGCCGTCGCCGCCGCTCCCGTCGTCGTCATCGGCATCGGCAACCGTCACCGCGGCGACGATGCGGCGGGGCTGATGGTGACCGATCGGCTGCGCGTCGCGCCCCCGACCGGCGCCGACCTGGCAGAGAGTGCCGGCGACGCCATGGACCTCGCGGCCCTCTGGGGCGGCCGGACGATGGCGATCCTGGTCGACGCGGTCGCTGCCGAAGGGGAAGCGGGACGCGTGCTCCGTCTGGAAGGTTCCGATCCGTTGCCGCGCGAGCCCTCGACATGCTCGACGCACGGGTTGGGCGTGGTCGAAGCGATCGAGTTGGCCCGCGTTCTGGGCACGTTGCCGAGCCGCCTCGTGCTGTTCGGCATCACCGGCCGCGACTTCGCCCAGGGAGCGCCGGTCTCCGCGGCGGTCGAGGCGGCCCTGGCCGAGGCCGAGCATGCGGTGCGCACCGAACTGAGATCGCTCTCCCGCGAGGCTGAAGATGCATGAAGCCGCACTCATCGACGACCTCATGCGCAAGATCGCCGAGGTCGCGGCGCGCGAGAATGCCGGGCGGGTGACGGCGGTGCGTGTCTGGCTGGGCGCGCTCAGCCATATGTCGGCCCAGCATTTCCGCGAGCATTTCGATAACGCTGCGGCCGGTGGCATCGCAGAAGGCGCGCGCCTCCGGACGGATATCTCTACCGATATCGAGCATCCGGACGCGCAGCGCGTCATACTCGTGAGCGTCGATGTCGAGCCGGGGCGATGACAGTCATGCGCACGCAGGATCTGCGACGGCGCCTCCGCATCGAAATCGAGGGGGACGTGCAAGGCGTGGGTTTCAGGCCGTTCGCGTGGCGTACCGCGACCGGCCTCGCCATCGGCGGGTTCGTCTCCAATACGAACCGTGGCGTGCTCATCGAAGCCGAGAGCACGGATGCCGGAATCACCGACTTCCTCCGCGCGATCGAAGATGACCCACCACCGCATGCCGTCGTGCGCGGCGTCACGGTGTCCGAACTTTCTCCCGTCGGTGCGACTGTCTTCGAAATCCGCGGCAGCATCGCGACGGCCGACGCGCGACCGTCGATCGCTCCGGATCTCGCGACCTGCGCGGCATGCGTCGCTGAGATGTTCGATCCCGGCAATCGACGCCATCGCTACCCGTTCATCAACTGCACACAATGCGGACCGCGCTACAGCATTCTGCGTGCCACCCCCTATGACCGCGCCAACACGACGATGCGCGGCTTCGCCCTCTGCGAGGCGTGCGCCGCCGAATATGGCGACCCGCACGACAGACGCTTCCACGCTCAACCCAATGCCTGCCCGATCTGTGGACCGCAATTGGCGCTTTGGCACCCGGACGGGCGAGAGGCGGGCAGACAAGATGCCGCTCTCCTCGCAGCCGCGGACGCCGTGCGCGACGGCGCGATCCTCGCCCTGAAGGGGCTGGGCGGATTCCAGCTCGTCGTCGATGCGCGCAACGAGGACGCGGTCGCACGGCTGCGTACCCGGAAGCGCCGGGCGCGCAAGCCGTTCGCCGTCATGTTCCCGGATATCGACGCGGCGGGCGCTGTCTGTTCACTCCCCACCGCCGAACGCGCCCTGCTGCTCGGGGCTGCGGCGCCGATCCTGCTGGTGGCGCGGCGGTGCGGTGCCGGCGACGCGTTGGCACACTCGGTCGCCCCGCATAATCCGCGCCTCGGCATCATGCTGCCATATACGGGACTGCACCACCTGTTGATGCACGCATTGCGATTCCCCGTCGTCGCGACAAGCGGCAACCTTTCGGGGGAGTGCATCGTCTTCGATGAAAGGGAGGCGCTGCATAGGCTCGGCGGCCTCGCCGACCTGTTCCTGGTTCACGATCGGCCGATCGCGCGGCCTTTGGACGATTCCGTCAGCCAGATGGCACTCGGGCGGGAGATGGTGCTGCGGCGCGCGCGGGGCCACGTCCCCAGGCCGATCCGTATCGACCCGCCGCCGGCCACGCTCGCCGTGGGCGGGCACCTGAAGAACTGCGTCGCAGCCGCCGTCGGGGAGTCGGCGATCCTCAGCCAGCATGTCGGCGACCTCGGCTCGGCATCGGCGGCATCGGCCTTTGCCGCTGCCGTGAACGACGTGCAGATGCTCGGCGGCGCACGGGCGGAGCGCGTGATGAGAGATGTCCACCCCGACTATGCGAGTACCCGCTTCGCGCTGAACTGCGGATTGCCGACAGTGGCCGTACAGCATCACCTCGCTCATGTCATGGCCTGCGTCGCCGAGCATCGAATGCCGCTGCCCGTCCTGGGGATAGCCTGGGACGGCACGGGCGCCGGCGGCGACGGGACCGTCTGGGGCGGCGAGTTCCTTCTGGCCGCACCCGGCGGGTGGCAGCGGGTAGCGTCGTTCCGTCCCTTCCCGCTGCCCGGCGGCGAGGCCGCCGTACGGGAACCGCGGCGTGCGGCGCTCGGGCTTCTGACCGACCTCCTCGGCGACGCCCTGTGGGAGCGTCACGACCTGTTGCCGGTCTGCAGCTTCACGGCCAGGGAACGGGCGGTGATCCGCCGGATGCTCGACCGCGGCCTGAACACGCCGCGCTCGTCCAGCGCGGGGCGGCTGCTGGATGCGCTTTCGAGCATCCTGGGGCTCTGCCAGTGCAACGACTTCGAAGGCGAGGCCGCGATAGCCCTCGAGTCTGCCGCATCGGGCCTCTCGGCGCCCGGCTACCCCTTCGACATCATCGAGGGAGACGTGCTCCGCCTGGACTGGCGCCCGATGCTAGTGACGGTCCTGAACGACGTCGAGGCGGGACGGCCGGTCGGCGCGATCGCCGCCGCGGCGCAGACGACGCTGTGCGACATGGCGGTCGCGGTGGCGCGGCGCGTCGGCGAGCAGCGGGTCGCCCTGGGTGGCGGTTGCTTCCAGAACCGGCGCCTCCTCGAAGGCGTCGTGACCGGACTGGGCGCCGCTGGGATCGAAGCTCGCTGGCCGCAGCAGGTGCCGCCGAACGATGGCGGACTGGCGCTCGGTCAGCTTCGATGGGCGGTCGAGTCGATCGGAATGGAGGCGAACTGATGTGCCTCGCGCTGCCTGGGCTGCTGCTGGAGATGCGCGGTGACGACCCGCTGACGACCGTCGGGCGGGTCTCGTTCAATGGTATCGTGCGCGAGGTGAGCCTCGGCTTCCTGCCCGAAGCGAGGATCGGCGACTATGTCGTCGTCCATGCGGGCATCGCGTTGTCGGTGGTGGACGCGGAAGAGGCGGCGCGCGTGTTTCGCGAACTCGGCCTGCTCGGCGAGGCGGCATCGTGAAATATGTCGACGAGTACCGGACAGCGGACGCGGCGAAACGCTATGCCGAGGCCATCGCCCGCGCGGTGACGCGGCCATGGACGATCATGGAGGTGTGTGGCGGGCAGACGCATGCGATCGTCCGGTTCGGCCTGGACCAGATGCTGCCGCCCGGGCTGTCGCTGCTGCACGGCCCCGGCTGTCCGGTCTGCGTCACGCCGGCGGCGGCAATCGATCAGGCGATTGCCGTCGCCATGACGCCGGGTGCGATCCTCTGCTCCTTCGGCGACATGGTTCGCGTGCCGGGAACGGGCGGAAGCCTGCTCGACGCGCGAGCCCGTGGCGGGGACGTGCGCGTCCTCTACTCGCCGCTCGACGCGCTGGCCGTCGCGCGCGCCGCGCCTGAACGCGAAGTGGTGTTCTTCGCTGTCGGTTTCGAAACGACCGCGCCCGCGACGGCGATGCTCGTCCTTCAGGCGGAACGCGCAGGCCTGCGGAACCTGTCGCTGCTCGTGTCGCACGTGCTGGTGCCGCCGGCCATCGAAGCGATCCTGGCGGCGCCGGACAATCGGGTGCAGGGCTTTCTGGCCGCGGGGCACGTCTGCACGGTGATGGGCGTCGAAGCCTATGGACCAATCGCCCGGAACCGGCGTGTTCCCATCGTGGTCACCGGGTTCGAACCACTCGATCTGCTCCAGGGCATCCACATGTGCGTCCGCCAACTCGAGGCTGGCCGATGCGAGGTCGAGAACCAGTACAGCCGCACTGTCAGACCAGAGGGGAATCCTGCTGCCCGCCGTGCCGTCGACACGGTCTTCGAGATCGTCACCGTCTCCTGGCGTGGCATCGGCGCCATCGCACAAAGCGGATTGGCTCTCAGCCGGGACTACACGGCTTTCGACGCGCGGGGTCGTTTCGCGCTCCAGAAGCCGATCGCGGCCGAGGATCCGATTTGTATCGCAGGTGATGTGCTGCGTGGTCGACGTCTGCCGCACCAATGTCCCGCCTATGCCGTCCGCTGCACGCCCGATCATCCCCTGGGCGCACCGATGGTGTCGTCCGAAGGTGCCTGCGCGGCCTATTTCCGCTATCGCGACGGCGCGGCGGCGGCACGCGCAGTGCAGGGATAACACGATGCCGCCTGACCCATCTTCGATCGTCTGCCCGGTATCGACCGCCGATGCGGAGGTGATCACCCTCGGCCATGGCGGCGGTGGCGGTCTGACCCGCTCTCTCATCGAGGGGATGTTCCTGCCGGCCTTTGCCGACCCGGCGCTGGAGGCGCGTCTCGATGCCGGCATGGTCGATCTGGGCGATGCCCGGTTAGCCTTCACCACGGACACCTATGTGGTCAGCCCGCCGTTCTTCGCCGGCGGCGACATCGGAATGCTGGCGGTGCATGGAACCGTGAACGACTTGGCCGCCTGCGCCGCACGCCCGCTGTTCATGAGCGTCGGGCTGATCCTGGAGGAGGGATTCCCGATGTCCTCCTTGCGCCGTGTCGTCGAGAGCCTGGCGCGGGAGGCGGCGGCCGTCGGAATGCGCATCGTCGCCGGCGACACGAAGGTGGTGGAGCGCGGCAAGGGTGACGGAATCTTCGTGTCGGCGTCGGGTATCGGGTTGGTGCAGGTGGATCCGCGGCCGGGACCGGACCGGATCGAGGAAGGCGATGCGATACTCGTCAGCGGCGATATCGGCCGGCACGGCGTCGCCGTTCTCGCGACCAGGGAGGGGCTGGCGTTCGAGACCGAGATCGAGAGCGATACCGCGCCGCTGTGGGATCTCGTCCAGGCGCTGCTCGACGCCGGCATCGAGTTGCGCTGCATGCGCGATCCGACACGTGGCGGCGCGGCGACCGCGCTGGTCGAGATCGCCGAAATGGCGCAGTGCACGATCGAGCTCGACGAGCCGGCGGTTCCGGTGGAGCCGCAGGTACAGGGCGCTTGCGAGTTGCTGGGGTTGGATCCGCTCTACGTCGCCTGCGAAGGACGCATGCTGTTCGTCATACCGCCCGGACAGGCTTCGGCAGCACTTGCGGGAATACGCTCCCACCCGCTCGGACGATCAGGTGCCGTGATCGGCCGTGTCGGCGAACGCGGCACGGCCAGAGTGCTGATGCGCAGTTCCATCGGGTCGACCAGGATCATCGATCTGTTGAGCGGCGAACAGCTGCCGCGGATCTGCTGACGACGCAGAATCCCGCTGCATTTGATCTGTCTCATTTGCCGCGCGGCGGAAAGGGCGCCAAGTATCATTGCCTGAACGCCGAACAGGTGAGAAGCGAGCCGTCAGAGCAATCGCGGTGGCGACGGGGCTGTGAAGCGCCGCGCGCGACTTCGGCAGAAGGACCAGCGACCATGCAGATGCCCTTGCAAATTACGTTCAAGAACATGGACTCCTCGCCGGCTGTCGAGGCGCGCATACAAGCGAAGGCTGCCAAACTGGAGCGCTTCTTCAACCGAATCATGCGATGTCATGTCGTTGTCGAGGCACCGCACCGGCATCAGCGGCAAGGCGAGCTCTATCGAGTGGCGATCGACATCACCGTTCCCGGCGGGGAGATCGCTGTCGATCGGGAGCATCGGAAGGACCATTCTCACGAGGATGTCTACGTGGCAATCCGCGATGCTTTCGACGCCGCGGCGCGGCAACTCGAGGATCATGCGCGCCGCACGAGGGGCGACGTGAAGTCACACGCGGAACAAATGTCCGGAAAGATCGTCCGGATGTTCCCCGACTATGGCTTCATCGAGACGAGCGACGGACAGGAGGTCTACTTCCACCGCAACAGTGTCATCGGCGACGGCTACGACCTGCTCGCGCCGGGTCGGGAGGTACGTCTGGTCATCGCCGAGGGCGAGAGCCTGCACGGGAGCCAGGCAACAACAGTCGAACCGACTGGCGGACACCGGCGTTCGGCCGGAGATCAGTAGCAGCGCCGGTCAACCCGGCACCGGAGAGTGGGACCGATCACCAACGCGGAGGTGTACGGGTCGCTCGGCCGCGCGCGGATGACACGGAACCTCCGTGGGATGGAACGATGCGCCAGCTTTGCACCTCGCCGGGCCTTCTGACGGACCTGTATCAATTCAACATGATGCAGGCATATCTCGAGAACGGGATGGCCGAGCCGGCGGTGTTCGAGTTTTTTTTCCGGAAGCTTCCTCCGACCCGCGGCTTCCTCGTCACGGCGGGTCTGGAGCAGGTGCTTGACTATCTGGAGATGCTCCGCTTCTCGGAAGGCGAGATTGCCTGGCTGCGCCAGTCCGGGCACTTCAGCAGTGCGTTCCTGGACAATCTTGTGGGCTTTCGCTTCTCCGGCGATGTCCGAGCAATGCCGGAGGGGACGATCTGTTTCGCCGACGAGCCGGTCATCCAGGTCGTGGCACCGCTGGCCGAAGCCCAGTTCGTCGAGAGCCGGCTGCTGAATCTCATCCATTTCCAGACGGTAGTGGCCTCGAAGGCGGCCCGCATGATCCTCGCAGCGCCAGGCAAGCAACTCATCGACTTCGGCTTCCGAAGGGCACATGGCGAGGAGGCGGGGCTGCTGGCTGCCCGTGCCGCCTATGTCGCGGGGTTTGCCGGCACGGCGACCGTGGCGGCCGGTCGCCTGTTCGAGATACCTCTGCATGGAACAATGGCCCACTCCTTCGTGCAGGCGCACGAGAGCGAGATCGAAGCCTTCGAACATTTCGCACGCTCGCGTCCGGACCGGGTGGTGTTGCTGATAGACACCTACGACACGGAGGCAGGCGCCAGGACCGTGGCGTCCTTGGCGCCGCGGCTCGCCGAAAGAGGCATCCGCGTGGCCGGCGTGCGCATCGACAGCGGAGACCTCGGAGAGATGGCCTGCCGCGTGCGCAAGATTCTCGACGCGGCGGGTCTTCGGGAGGTGTCGATCGTGGCGAGCGGCGGTCTCGACGAGAATTCGCTGCAGCACCTGACCGCGGCGGACGCGCCGATCGACGTCTATGGGATCGGCACCAGCCTGACGACCGCCAGCGACGCGCCGGCGCTCGATTGCGCATACAAGCTCCAGGAGTATGCCGGGATCGCGCGGCGCAAGCGTTCGGCGGGCAAGGCGACCTGGCCAGGCAGGAAGCAGGTCTACCGCAGCTTCGATGCGGAGCGGCGCATGCGATCCGATCTCCTGACCACGGACGAGGGCGGCCGCACGGGAACGCCGCTCCTGCAGACCGTCATGCGCGACGGCAGGCGTACCGCACCATCACCCAGCCTGGACGAACTGCGGAGGCGGGTCGCCGACGCACTCGCGCAACTACCCGAACCGCTGTACCGCTTGGAAGCCGCGGCGACCTACCAGATCGAGGTGGACGAGCGGCTGCGCCGCCTTGCGGACGCCGTGGACGAGCGAAATCGCCTCAACGCCGGGACGGATCGAGCAACACATCGCTACGTTGCAGAAGGTCCCTAACTTCCTCATCCGCCACCTGATGGAAATCTCGGTAGAATTCACCGACGGCATGGAACGACTCCGGGGTGGCGACGCAGACAATATCGTCGGCCTCGAGCCGCATCATGTCGAGGGTGTCCGAAGGGCCGACCGGCACCGCAAGCACGAGCCGGCGTGGCGCCCGGTGCCGCACTGCCCGGAGGGCGGCGCGCATCGTAGCACCAGTCGCGATGCCGTCGTCGACGACGATCGCAGTGTGGCCGGCAACCTCGGCCCGGTCACGCCCGTTCAGGTACATCGCGCGCCGCCGCTCGATTTCCTGCATTTGGTGCGCACGTTCATCCTCGATGTAGCGAGGCATCAGAAGGTCGGTTCCGGCAAAAAAGGGGTTGATGAAGATCTGCTCCTCGGGGCCTTCGGCTACCGCTCCCACCGCTAATTCAGGTTGCCCGGGAGCACCGATCTTCCGAACCAGAACGAGATCGAGCGGAGCCTTCAGGACTTTCGCCACTTCGAAGGCCACGGGTACTCCACCGCGGGGTAGAGCGAGCACGACCGGGTGAGTGTCCGCGTAGCGCAGAAGGTGAGCGGCCAGCTGCCGACCGGCATCACTGCGGTCGCGGAACATGTACTCGGCCGTCATGGTGGGCAACCGGGACCGAACCCGCCTCCAGCAACCGGAATCGGAAGGTCGCTACCCATGCGCCTCACGGCTCTCTCCAATGCCGCTTCGGTTCTCGTTTAGCACGGCGCCGCACCACCCAATCATATTATAAGAGGTCCGGCAGAAAACCGAGTTGATCTACGTCAAGCGGGTGCGGTTCATGTTCGTCTATGAGATGCGGGACTCGGACGCTGAATGTGGTGACTGATATGATCCCCAAGCAAGTGCTCTTCGGTTCCGCCGCCCGCGAGAAAATCCTTCGCGGTGCGACCATGCTGACCGACGCTGTGCGTGTCACTCTTGGCCCGAAATCGAAGTCGGTGCTCATCCAGAAGGGCTGGGGTGGGCCGATCGTCTGTAACGACGGCGTCACGATCGCGAAGGAGTTCGAACTGAAAGACCCCGAGGAGAATCTCGGGGCACAGGTTCTGCGCCAGGCCGCGGAAAAGACCGGCGACAGCGTCGGCGACGGTACGAGCAGCGCCACGGTGCTCGCGCACGCGATCTTCGCGCAAGGCGTGCGCAACGTCGTCGCCGGCGCCAGCGCGATCGACGTGAAGCGGGGTCTGGACCTTGGACTGAAGGCGGCGGTGGGCGCCCTGGAGGCGATGTCACGGCCCGTCGAGACGCGCAAGGCCCGAGCGCAGGTCGCTACGATCTCCGCGCATAACGATCCCGCCATAGGCGAGTTGGTCGCCGAGGCGACGGAAAAGGTCGGCGGGGAAGGCGTGATCACCGTGGAAGAGTCCAAGACCACCGAGACGACCCTCGAAGTCGTGGAGGGAATGAAGTTCGACCGCGGCTACATCTCGCCGTACTTCGTCACGAACGTCGAGAAGATGGTCGCTGAACTCGAAGACGCGTTCATACTGATTCACGAACAGAAGCTGGCGGGGCTACAATCGCTCGTCCCGCTCCTGGAGCAGGTCATCCAGTCCGGCCGGCCGCTGCTGGTCGTGGCCGAGGATGTCGAGGGCGAGGCCCTCGCCACGCTGGTGGTGAACAAGCTGCGTGGCGGCCTGAAGGTCGCCGCCGTCAAGGCGCCGGGTTTCGGTGACCGCCGTCGAGCCATGCTCGAGGATATCGCGATCCTGACGCACGGGCAGGTCGTTTCAGCCGATCTCGGTATGAAACTCGAAAACATGACGCTGGAGATGTTGGGGCGCGCAAAGCGGCTGATCATCACCAAGGAGGACACGATCATCGTCGGCGGCGCCGGAGACGCGCAGGACGTTCGCGCGCGCTGCGGCCAGATCCGGCGACAGATCGACGAGACGACGTCAGAGTATGACAAGGAGAAGCTGCAGGAGCGGTTGGCGAAGCTGTCTGGGGGCGTAGCCGTGATCCGCGTCGGTGCACCGTCCGAGGCCGAGATGAAATCCAAGAAGGAGGCACTCGACGATGCGATCAGCGCTACGAAGGCCGCAATGGCGGAAGGCATCGTGCCCGGCGGAGGGCTCGCACTGTTGCGCTGCATCGAGCCGGTCTCACGGGAAGAGGCCGGATGCGACGGCGACGTGCGGACGGGCGTCCGGATCCTGAAGAGCGCTCTCGAAGCTCCCGCGCGGCAGATCGCGGAGAATTCGGCCGTGGACGGTGGCGTCGTGGTCGCCCGGATGCTGGCCGGTGAAGGAAATTATGGTTTCGATGCCGCCCGGAAAGAATATGTCGACCTAATCGAGGCAGGCATCGTCGATCCCACAAAGGTGGTGCGCATAAGCCTGGAAAACGCGGTGTCCGCCGCAAGCGTCCTGCTTCTTACGGAGGCCACCATGACAGAGGTTCCGGAGGTCAAGAAGGACCGCGCACTCGAGCCGTCGATGGAAATGTGAAGCTGGTGCGTGGAGAGGATCGGGTTCCGCATGTGAGTAGGCATGTATAGTGGTCGCCGGGCCGATCTTGACGCAGAACTCCGGCGGAAGGTCGCACGTCTGAAACGGCCTTGTGCATACCCGGAGCTTCCCACGCACGTCGAGGCGATCGAAACCCACATGTCATGGGTCTTCCTCACGCCTCGCCACGCATTCAAGCTGAAAAAGCCGGTTCACTACCCGTTTCTCGACTTCAGCACGCTCCAGGCCCGCCGGTTCTACTGCCGGGAAGAAGTCCGTCTCAATCGAAGGCTGGCGCCGTGGGTATATCTGGGCGTGGTCGCGCTGACGGAACTTTCTGACGGTGATCTGTCGGTGGCGGGTAGGGGGCGGGTCGTCGACTGGCTGGTAAAGATGCAGCGGTTGCAGGCCAGCCGCATGCTGGATGCGGCGGTCGCCGGACGGCGCGCTTCGCGCCCGGACGCGATCCGACTTGCCGAGATCCTCCTCGCCTTCTACCGCCGCCAACCCCGCGTCGAGTTGGCCGCGGATCGCTACCGGGACAGATTTCGTGGAGAGATCCTCGCCAGTGCCGAGGTGATCGGCGGAGTTCCGATACTCGCTGCCGCGGTGCAGCATGCGGTCCCGATCCTGCTCGGCTTCGTCGACGGCGCGACCGGCCTCCTGACTGCACGCGCGACGGAGGGGCGACTGTGCGAAGGTCACGGGGACCTTCGGCCCGAGCACGTCTATCTCGCACATCGCCCTGCGATCATCGACTGTCTGGAGTTCGACAGGCGTTTGCGCATCCTAGACCCGCTTGATGAACTCGCCTATTTCGCGATGGAATGCGAACGGCTGGGCGCCGCGTGGCTGGGTGAGGCCGTGCTCGCCCGGTATCAGCAGGGAGCGGGCGAGCGTGTGCACCCACAGCTCGTCTGGTTCTACAAGGCCTATCGGGCATTGCTGCGGGGCAAGCTCTGCGTGTGGCATATGGCGGAACCCGGCGCCCGGACGGTCGAGCACTGGATCGGCCGTACTGCCGCCTATGTCGATCTGGCCGGGCGGTATGCCGATCATCTCGCTGACGGTTAGACGTCGAACGCGGGCAGCGCAGGATCGGACAGCAACTCGATGATCGAGCCGTTCGCGTTGATCCGGCGGATGGCCTCTCCGACCAGGGGCGCCGTGGACAGCACCGTCAGTTTTCGGCGCACGAGATCCTCAGGCAATCGGAACGCAGGCACCGTGTCCGTCACGACCACCGCATCAAACAGTGGGTCGTCGAGAACCCTTCCTGCATCCCCGACAAACAGGCCGTGCGTGGCGACCGCGTAGACCGCGCCCGCCCCCGCATTTCGGCAGGCGCGCGCGGCGCGCAGCATCGTCGTGCCGGTGCTGATCAGGTCGTCGATGATGATTGCGGCCCGTCCCGCAACGTCCCCGGTAAGCAACTCACCGGAGACGACCCCCAACGCGCGCTGCTTTTCCATGAATGCCAGCGGTATCGGCCGTCCGAGCGCAGCGGCGAGCGCCGTACGGAACAGTTCCGCCCGTTTCACGCCGCCCGCATCGGGGGAAACGACAGCCGCCCCCGTCTCGACGAGCAAAGGAAGGAGATGCCGGATGAAGAGATGGCGGCAGTCGAGGTGTTCCGTCCGGCAGCGGAAGGCGTTCTGGTAGGCCGCCAGATTGTGTACCTCCAGCGTGACGATGCGGTCAGTGCCGACGGCTTCGAACAGCCGGGCCACATACTGGATGGTGATCGGATCCCGCGCCTGCGTTCTTCGATCTTTCCGGGCATAGGCGAGATAGGGGACGACGGCGGTGACGCTCGCGGCCGCGGCGTCCTTCAGCGTGCCGATGAAGAAGAGCAGGCGGCAGAGCTTGTCGTCGGGGCTTTCACGCGGCTCGCCGTAGAGGGACTGGAGCACATAGACGTCCCGCCCGCGAACGCTGACGAGCGGCCGGGCTTTATGCTCACCGTCCTCGAACCTGCGATCTTCGTAGTCGCACAGCGCGATGCCCAGTGCGGCTGCGATCTTCTCACCGTACTGCGTGTGGGGTTGCAGGGAAAAGAGTAGCGGTTCGTTGCCGGTCATCAAGCCACTCCGGTTCGGTTGGTCACGCTTTCACTCGAACCGCATGCTGCACCGGTTCATCCCCATGAACCTGAAATAATCGTAAACAGACGGTTCGATTTGATCCAGCGCAAAGAGGCGCAGCCTCGCCGTCTATACAAGAGCAGGAAGTCGCAGATGCTGTCGGTGCGTAATGATTTGGGGAAGTTCGCGAAGAGCGAATATCGGCCACATCTGCCATGAAACGCGAGGCGCAGCCTTCATCGAGCTTGGCTGAGTACCCGCCACGCCATTGCGCCGCAGGTCGATCTCCATCGCGTAGAACAGAAGCGCGTCATTCGCGACATTGCGGAGCGATTGGATCGGGCCGCTGCGGGAACGTTGATCGGCTCAGTATCGTTACGCTATGGCACGGAGATGAGTCATGAGCACCACAGGGCTCCCGGTATTCGACACGACGGTTCAGCAGACGAACCTCTGGCTCAAGGCACTGATGGAACAGGTCGGTACCAACGACCGGCATCTGGCCTATGGCATCCTGCGCGCGAGCCTGCACGCGCTGCGCGACCGGCTCGGGCCAGAGAATGCAGTCCATCTGGCGGCGCAACTGCCGATGCTCCTGCGCGGTCTCTACTACGAGGGCTGGCGCCCATCAAAAACCCCGACACGCGAGCGGTCGGTCGACGCATTCCTGCAGCACGTCTGTCGAGAGCTTCCTCAGCTTTCGGTCCCGGACATCGAGACTGGCGTGCGGGCAGTGTTCACCCTGTTGTGGCAGAGGATCGATCCGGAGGAGATGGGAAAGATCGTTCTCATTCTCCCGCAGGGGCTGCGCGATCTCGCCGGAACGCCGAGCGAGGCCGGTCCTGCGCCAGTGTCCTGACCTGAACGGGTAAGTCGGGGTGGGCGCCTGCGCAGGAAACGAAGGGACGGTGGAGAGATGGTCCGGCGGCATTATCGCGTGACGTTCTACCGGGAGGTCTGCGACGGCTGCGGCCGGCCGCATCGATTGCCGCTCGCCACCTATGCCATCGACGACGGGGGGGCGCGCGACGCGGCAATCACCGAAGCGGTGCGGAAATACGAGAGCGCCACTGCGACAGGGTGGACCATATCGGCGCACGGCATCGACTGCACCCTGTGCGACGACGTGGAGGCCGCCCCGTCCTCCACGGTGACAAGGCGCGCCCCTCGGGCATAGGCTTTGGTCCTCATCTATGCCAGTGAGGTGGGGAACTGCCGTGACTGCCTATCTGACCCCGGCTCAAGACGATGTTCTGATCGTCACGGACGTGCAGAACGATTTCTGCCCGGGCGGCGCGCTGGCCGTACCCGACGGCGACGCGATCGTGCCCCTGGTGAACGCGTTGGCTGGCGGCTTCGACCATGTGATCGCCACCCAGGACTGGCATCCGGCCGGCCACGCCAGTTTCGCCTCGTCGCACCCGGGCCAGCATGCCTTCGACACGGTTGCGCTCGCCTATGGCGAGCAGATGCTGTGGCCGGACCACTGCGTTCAGGCTAGCGTCGGCGCTGCGCTCCATCCCGACCTGCACCTGCCTCACGCCGCGTTGATCATGCGCAAGGGCTTCCGCCGCGAGATCGATTCCTACTCGATCTTCCGGGAGAACGATCGGCGGACGCCGACTGGGCTTGCCGGCTATTTGCGCGAGCGCGGTCTGCGACGTCTGTTTCTCGTAGGCCTCGCCACCGATTTCTGCGTCGCGTGGTCCGCCATCGACGGCCGCCGCGAAGGCTTTGAGGTCCTCGTCCTGGAAGATGCCTGCCGGGCGATCGATCTCGACGGTTCTCTGGCCCGCGCCCGCCACGATATATCAGCGGCCGGCGCTGTGCTCGCGCTAACCGATAGCGTCAGGTGGTCCTGAAGACGTCACAATCCTTTACGTCCTGTCCCGAGGAGTGATCGCTCGGCGAGCGGCCGTCGGAGGATCTTCGGCTGGACCAAGAGCGCTTGAAGCGGCCACGGCGGACCGATGAGACTACCCGATCAACGCCACAGCGAAGCACTGACGCGACAAGCGACGCTGCCGTTTGGACGGCTTGATCTGCACGCTCTTTCCGCCCCTACATCAGCCTGATGGGGCACGGCCCCCGTCAATTCATGGCGCTCTTCCGGCCCCGGGGCCCCGCGTTCAATCCGTCTCGGCCTTTATCCGGCGGCGTATCGGGCGTCGACCCGGATCAGGCGGCGCATGTTGTAGGCGAGATTGACCATGCCGATCTCGTTGCGCGCTCTAGAGAGGCCGACGGTGCGCACGAAGAGGCACATCCGTGTCTTCTGCTCGGCGAACACAGGCTCCACCGCCGAGCCCACCCTGGAGGTGGGCGCGGTTGGCGCGCCGGTGCAGCCCGGACATCGGCCGGCCCTTCGGCTTGCGGAAGTGGACTATCGAGCGACGTCCCGTCGCTGCGATCGCTCGCTCGTTGGCGGCACTGCGATAGGCGTCAACCTGCTCGTCCGACAGACTCCACAGCGCCTGCAGCACCAGGACCTTGAACATCATCGCCACGTCCATCGGCGGACGCCCGCCCCGGCGCAGCTCCGACCGCTTCAGCGCTCGCTCCAGCTCCCACGGAAGATCTCGAAATCCACTCGCGACAGCCGTTCCAGTGGATCCCCGCTGGCGCTCACCCCCGCATAGCGCTCGTCCAGGTCGAAGAAACCAGTCTGCCCCGCCATCCCAACGCTACCGCCGATCACCCGAGCGGATCAAATCCAAGCGCCGGAGGTCAGCGATTCACGAACCGTGGCATTGATGGCCCATGACGGTGTCCTCGCCATGATCGCGCTCGCCTTCTCGGGCTGCGCCGGGTACCTCGTCTACCAACCTGCTCTGACGTCGCTCTCTCAAGCGTGCCAAGTCAGCATCTCGCGGCGCTAGGGCAGCCTCTCCACCACCATCGCCCGCCTGCTTCTCGCAGCCAGAAGGACGCTCGTCGTGAGCGGACGCCTGATCTAAAGCGTCGGCCTCCCGGCCATTCCTTCAGGGTGGAAGGTCCGCCCGGTCTTCGCATCCGTGACGAGGCCCGTCTCCTGGTTCCTGACCCACCCCAAAGGTGGCGGCTCGCCAGTCGCGGCCACCGCGCGGCATGCGACCAGCCCATCGTCCATCCAGGGTGAAGACTTCTCTCCTTCACGCCCGGTCTCGACGTAGGCCGCGTCGGCATAACGACGGGCGGCTTCGCCATCCTCGGCCGCTACAAGGCAGGCGCCGCGGTAGGCGCTGCGGCTCCAGCGCTCGGCGTCCTGGGCATCTTCGTTCGGCTCGAGCCGGAACACCGGCATTGAAACCTCCATGTGCTGGAACGTCAGGAGCGGCCCTCGATGACAACGTTGGAAAGCGCATCCGGCGGGGTCACCCGCTCATCCCCCCGCGCGAACTGCCGCGCCCTCGATCCACCGCAGGTCGAGAGGGGCGCAGCAATGGACCCGAGAACCTGCTTGCGGCGGGCTGCACACTGCCCGGCGGACCATATGGGGAGAGGCATTCTGCGCATTCGATCGATCTCATTCTCAGGGCGCCATCGTGGCTCGGATAACCGAGATCCGACGGATCCGTTCCCGTTTGTCCCCGCAGCAGCCCCGGCGCCGGAACGAGAGCGACACGCCAGAGTCGTCAAAGCCCTGGTAACCTATCACCACCGCGTAAGGTTCTACCCAGGTCGACACGCAGCGGCTCCTCGTCGAACCTCGGGCTCGTGTCGAGGGCGGCGATCCGTTTACCCTCGAAGGCGAGCAGCACTCGGGGACGGCGCCCTTAGCCGAAGCCTCCGCTTCCGCTCGCATTCCGGTCCAGCGTAGCATCCGCCCGCCCGGCTCGGTCGCCTTGAAGCGCAGCATCCGGGCCCAGGCGAATTCTCCGTCCTTCGCGGTGTCGCGGAGTTCCGTTATGGTAGAGTGCGGGGCTCCTACCGCCTCCATCAGCGCCAAGCCGAACGCACCCCGCGCCGGAGGATTCGCGGCGAGATCGTTGAGATTGGAGTATGATTTCTCCCGGGTCGGGATGGCGTTGGATCTTATACTAACGCTGTGACTGCCGAGGTTATCCGACATCACGGCATCGCCCGTGCGAACTGGCGGAACCAGCACCTGTTGAAAAGAATTTGCGAGGAAGCTCCAGTCCGAAGGCCGCTATCGCCGCCCATGAAACTGAACCGGCAAATGGCACTATCTCCAAGGGCGGGATCGTCAGCGCGGCGAGCGTGCAGGAAGCCGCTAAATCTCGGCCGGCGCCGCCTTCGGTCAGCCAAGGTCAGACGCGGTTTCACCACCTTGTCCACCGCTCGCGCCACAGGACGTACATAGCTCATCGTCTTGTCGAGCATTTCCGAGGCGATGCTCCTGCGGCGGACGATCGCGGGTAGCCAGAACCGCTTCTTGCCGACGAGCAGCTGGCCCACAAGCAGGACCACCATCACCGCAAGTACCGTGGGTAAACCCGGGACACCTCCGAGCGGCGTGAACGCGATCAGAGCGAGGACGATCAGGAACGGCCCCAGCGACCGTTGTCCGACGGCATCCAGTGGTCTCCTACCGAGACGGAATTGCCCTTGCCAGCTGCCTCGCCGACTTCGGCCAGCACATCCTCGATGTTCTTGGTGTCTGCTTCATTCGCCATGTGCGGCTCCCGGACGTTTGGCTGGAGAGCAAGCGAGGCGTTTTCGGGGGCAGGCAGATGCATCGAAGGAGGAGGAAGGATAACTGCGGCAGGGCGGTTCCCATGTCTCCGGCTCGCTCACTCCGGCAAGCGCTATTCCGATCGGGCGGCCCCCTCCACCGCTTCGATCGCGAGCCTGAAGCTGCGCAACAGGTCGTCCCTGTCTGCGGGCTCCTGGAGAGTCCGCTCGCCGGCCGCGCAAATCAGCCGAGCATGACGGGCCAAGGCCGCTCGCTGCTCGTCCAGGCGAGTGTGGTCGGCGATCCGGGCGATGGCTTCGAGCATATGGATCAACACGGCAGGCTTCTCAGAAGCGGCCTGTCTGATCTGATGGAATGCGGCATCGAGGATACCGGTATAGGTGGTGGTGCGTCTCCAGAGACGGACCCTGCCCGCTCGGTCGCGGACCGTCTCCGCCGGCAGGCGGCATGCCATCACCCTAGACAGGCAGCCCCGGAGACGGTCGACCACAGCGACGGCCGTATAGGGGTCGTTTATGCCGGGAGAGAGCGCACGAAGCGCCACTTCGACGAGGTGGCGGATGGCAAATTCCAGATCCTGTGTCGGCGTGCGTTCCGCACCGACCACCAGAAATCGCTCGATGTCCTTGCGCGCCCGGACCGGATCGGCCGGCTTCGGATACACGAGGATGGGCCGGTCGCCCTGGACGAGGAAATCTCCCGCACGAACTCCAGTCGCACGATGGAATCGTGTCGTTCAGCCCACTCTAGAAAGCCGTCATGATCAATTGCCTGCACATATCCCTCCCACGGCAGGGAGAGGCGCAGCGCCATCGCCTCGAAGTCGCCGGGCAGGTCTGTGGGGCCGTGTTCGGGACCGTCTCCTCCGTTGAGTCGGTCAAACTCCTCGATGGTGCCGTCGATGTCGTCGCGGACGCGTCTTATGACCTCGTCGGCGACCATCAGACGGGCGACGCCTTGGATGAACACCAGGAGCGCCAAGACCGAGAACAGCGCCATTCCGGTTCCGACGGTCACGGACGCGTGCGGCACGTCCGGGATCGGCGCCTTGCCATGAACGGAACGCAAGACGATCAGGCAGTAGACGATCGTCAGCGCGAAGACTCGGAGCACCAACTGCGTACGCAGATCCGCCCTGAAATTCCGGATCAGTCGTGACCCGTAGACATTGGCGGCGAGGGTAAGTGCGACGACGGTGACGGAGAAGGCCATGCTGGCCATCGTAGTGATGGCCGTCAGCAACGTAGAGAGCAGGTTGCGCGCGTCCTCCCCGTCGCCGCCGTTGATCCACCAGGCATGGACGCCGTTCTCGGCCCGATCGCCAGCGTCGATGTGCAGCATCGCCACCGACAGCGCCGCCCCCGCCACAATCATGATCGCCGGGATCAACCACAGGCTCGTGCGGAGCGCATCCCAGAGCGTGCGTATCCGGTTCGACAATGCGCCATTCCCACCAGAGAAACGGATGCTGCAGATCAAGCGCGCGAGGCGGCTATCGTTCCGCCTCGACATGCCGTCAGGGAAGCGGGCGGCCCCGTCATCGGGTCGAAGCGCGGCTCTAACCATCGCCTACGCGAACATCACCGGATCCGGTTCGAGCGCGATCAGGCACTGTGCGGCATGGTCATCCGCGCGACAGGCGTCGTCGGCTTCGCCATCGCTGGGCCCTGTCCATGGCGGGGCGTGATGTCAGGCGGGATGTCGACATCTGAAATAGAACGGCCGGCGAACCGGCGGCACTTCCGGTTGTTATGAGCCTAGCGAAACGCGGCAGGTGCAAAACCGTCCCGACACCGGCCGCGGTGCATGACGCGGCGCTGATCGCGGCAGCGTGCCGCCAAAGCACCATCTTCGGCACTGAGTGAAATTGAAGGAGGATCCTCATGAGCAAGAGCGACATGCCGTCCGTGCCCCCGGCCAATCGCAGTACGGGGGGCCCGGGAAACCCCGCGACCCGCAACGTCGATGACCACAAATCGGAGACGGTCCCCCGGAACACCCGCGAACAGGGTCGCCAGGGCGATATTCACCAGAACACGCATCACCAGGGCTACCAGCAGGACCGGTGACGCCGGCGGCCCGGGCCGCGGAGGAGCGAATGAGAGACGACCCTGCCGGCAAGCGTGCCAATGAGGGCTCGGGCGAACCCAATGTCACACAGCTGCGCTCGCACATCGACGCGGGGCGGTCCGGGGACAAGGTTTCCGCGCCGGACCCTGCGGCCGCTCCGCTCGACACCGACGCCGAAGCTGGCGATGTTGCGCCGACGCCCGGAGAGGTCGGTGCCGAGCAACGGCGGCACCGGGAGGGTTCGGCGCAGACCTCGCCCTCGCACCGTTATCCGGCGCGTCCTTCCCGTCCCACCTGATCGCCGTCCTGCTGCTGTTCGTGGTCCTGGGGTTGGCAGCGGGGGTATGGCAGGTCGGGGGTGACGCAATCGGCGGGGCCGGCGCCGGGCAGTCCTTTCGGGCTGCACACGGGCAACCTCGCCTCACCCTCGGTCGGCGGATGCCCTTCCCTGGCCGCTCCCGTAAGCGAGAGACGCTTATTGTGCATCTGGAACATTTCGTTCCGGACGTCACGGCTCGCGCTGACCCGATGCAGGCTCCAGATCGGACGACGTTAGGCGCGCATGCCTCTGCACCAGAACGGGCGGCCTACCCATGGGCGCCACGCCGCAGAAGGGCGCGCTTGAGGCCGAACACGACGAGGCAGGCCACCAGCACGGCGGCGGCGTCGACGCCCCATCGCGCGAGGCCCCGCAGGGCCAGCGCGAATTCTCCCGCGGCAATGCCCGCCCCAAAGATCGCCATGCCCGGAATGAGGGCGAGCGCAATCATGACCCCGGTCGCGAATACGGTCTGGTGGGAATTCACAACGATCGATCCGGCGAGGCCGGCTGCAACCGCCACGATGACCGACGTAAGGTTGAAACTCGTCCAGTATTGAACCCAGGTGCCATCGAACATAGCGTTCAAGTCGAGGGCGGGGTCGGCCCATGCTGCCGCTGCCGCCCCGGCCGAACCGCCGACGGCGACGGCGAAATATCCCGCCAGAACGCCCGCGGCGCCCCGCCTCGCGGTGTCCGGAAGCCCGCTCGCCAAGCCGAGGCAAACCCGTACCAGCGGTTCGAAACCCGGAGCGATCAGCATTGCACCCGCCACAATGTGCAGCGTGTCTACGAAGAGGCCGGCCCCCGCGACCATCCCCGCCAGGAACATGAGAGCCAGGAAGTTGTGCGAAGGATTGGCATCCCGCCGCAGCAGCGTGTCCATCTCTTCCCAGCTCGCTTCGCTGGTGTCGCCGTCGAGCTTGCTTCGCCGGACGCCCGAAACCAATCCCACCGGCTCGTCGATCGCGATGGCGCCATCCTCGGCGAGCCCCATATCGGCAACGATCCGCACCACCGAACAAGACGCATCGTTCGTGCCGCGGACCGTGACGAGATCACCCGGCGGCATTCGAGATGCTTCAAGGTGAAGCAGGATACCGACCACTCCCTCGACCTCCCGCAGGCGATCCAGAAGCACCTCGCGGCGGCCCGACGGAACGGTGATATGGATCGTGCGCGGCATCGCAGCCCCTCGACCTAGCCTGAAAGCTCTAACAATCGCGCCGTCTGCGCCCGACGGGCGCCTGACACGCGCGTTCGCCGACAGGGTCCGCCCGCGGAGCCATCGGAACGCCGCGACATTGCCGGCCTCTCCCGACAAGAGACGCCCCCGGAGGTGAAGCGACTGCGCTCTACCAGCCCCCGAAACCGGGATGGCCAACACCAGCCCCCAGCAATCGCTATCGTCTCACGTCCCGAACCGAGCCAACGCAGAAAGGGTTCCGTCGGATGCGCCAATCCGCGCCGGACGACACAGTCGCTGCCGTAATTGCCGTGCGAATGGCGAGCGATGGAGGGCCAAAGGAGCAGCACGATGCAGCCGACCTTCCCGCAGCGGCGGAAGGCCTCGCTCGCTCAAAGGCGTTCGGAAGACGCCAGATCGGCTTCCATCTGGGCGGTCAAGGCCTGATAGAGCGCCGGCGATGTGCTGAACACGCCGCTTTCCAGATTCAGCTTCGCGCTGAACAGATCCAGATTGAAGCTGCTGATCGATGACCAGTCGTCGTCGACGAGCGCGACTTTGGCGTGAAGCATGCCGCGCATGTAGCCACGCATCTCCACGCCCCGGCGCTGGAGCGCATGAGCGAAGCGCCGTCCCACGACATCGAGGACCCTGTGATCGCTCCGCGCGGGCATCAGGATCTGCACCTTCACGCCGCGCTCGGCAGCCGCGGTCATCGCGCGCCAGAGACGGCCGTCGGGGATGAGGTAAGGCGTCGTCAGCGAGACCGAGCGCTCGGCCCGCGCGATCTTCTCCGGCAACATCTTGCTGAGACCGCGCTGCGACCCTGCCGAGGGTCCGCTGACAGCAAACGACCAGCCCCTCCCGGGCGACGCGCCCTCGTCGAGAGCCGGCAGGGCTTCGGCCGCTTGATGAGTCGCATGCCGCCAAGCCCCGTTGAACGCCGACGCTATCGCCGGTGGGAGCGGTCCGCCGACCAGGATCATCGTGTCGCGCCAGTTCGACATCCGGTCTTCGTAACAGGATCCGCCCACCATGACGTGGGAGCCATCGCATATCAGGGTCTTCCGGTGCATCCGGTGCGCCCTCGCCACCGGCCTGCAGAGAATCTCGGAGACGCCGTTGAACATCGCGATGCCGCCCCCGCTGCGGGTGAGCGCGCGCCCGCCGTCGCTCCGAGGCAGGCCGCGACTTCCGAGCCCGTCGGCAAGGAGCCTGACCGCGACCCCCTCGCGCGCCTTGCGGGCGAGCAGATCGAGGAGCTGACGGCCCACCCCCCGCGTTCCGAAAATGTACTGCTCCAGATCGATGCTGTGCTTCGCCGCGTCGCATTGCTCAAAGACGGCTCGCCAAATGGCTTCGTTGTCCTGGAACAGCGCCCACGAGGGCTCCGCACATTGCCACTGCGACCGATCCGCTCCGGTGTCTGCACTCTGGGACATCCGGAGCGAACGCGCCAACGGCGGCAAAGTTCAGGCGCGAAAGCCGGCTCGGAAGCCGTTTCAGAGTGAGCGCTGCGTGAGCCGGAACCCTGCTGACCGGGAACAGCAACTGCCGAGCTTTGTTGAGAAGCAAATCACGCACGGGAGAACCGCATGGCCGGCAGGAGAGCGTTCGGGAACGGCGAGTCAGCGATCCGCGAGAGCCGCGACAGCATCAGCGACGTTTGGGGCCTCCGGACCGGCTTCCAAGGGGACGGTAACTGGCCGGTCAGGGTCGACGAGGCTCTGACCGCCGAGCCGGAGCATTGGGTGCAGTCGGCCTGCGTGCTCTGCTCGAACGGCTGCGCCCTCGACATCGGCGTGCGGAACGGGCGGATCGTGGGAGTGCGGGGGCGAGAAGTCGACCGGGTCAACCGCGGACGGCTGGGCCCCAAGGGTCTGCATGGCTGGCGCGCCATGGAGCATCCCAACCGCCTGACCAAGCCGCTCATCCGGAACGGAACGGGCTTCCGGGAGGCGGAATGGGACGAGGCGATGAACCTGATCGTCCGGAAGTCGCGCGATCTCCTCGACCGATACTCTGGCTCTTCCATCGGCTTCTACACCTCCGGCCAGCTTATGCTCGAGGAGTATTACACGCTTGGAGTCATCGTAAAGGCCGGCCTCGGCACGCCGCACATGGACGGCAATACCCGGCTCTGCACCGCTACAGCGGCAGCGGCACTCAAGGAAACCTTCGGGTCGGACGGGCAGCCCGGCAGCTACGAGGACATCGATACGACAGCCTGCCTCCTTCACGTCGGGCACAATGTGGCCGAGACGGACACTGTCCTCTGGATGAAGATCCTGGACCGGCGCAGCGGGCCGGAGCCGCCGCGGATGATCGTGATCGACACCCGCCGCACCCCCACTGCCGCCGAAGCCGACATCCACCTCGCCCCACAGCCGGGCACGAACGTCGCCGTCCTGAACGGCCTGCTGAACCTGATCATCGAAGGCGGAGGCGTCGACGAGGGATTTGTCGCCGCGCACACGGTCGACTTCGGGAAGCTGTGCGAGACGGTTTCGAGGTATCCGCCCGAGCGTGTCGAGGAACTGTCGGGAGTGCCCGCCGTCCGGCTGCGCGACGCCGGCAGGCTGCTGAGCGAAGCGAAGAGTTTGGTATCGACGGTGCTCCAGGGCGTGTATCAGTCGATGCAGGCGACTGCAGCCGCGGTTCAGGTGAACAACATCAACCTGATCCGGGGCATGATCGGCCGGGCGGGTTGCGGCATCCTCCAGATGAACGGGCAGCCGACAGCGCAGAATACGCGCGAGTGCGGCGCCGACGGCGACCTGCCGGCCTTCCGCAACTGGGACAACCCCGAGCACGTCGAAGAACTCGCGCAGCTCTGGAACGTGGAGGTGGATTCGATCCCGCACTGGGCGCCGCCGACTCACGCGGCCGAGATCTTCCACCTCGCGGAGCAGGGTTCCATCAGGATGCTCTGGATCCAGGCCACGAACCCGGCGGTCTCGTTTCCCGACCTGGGGCGCGTTCGTTCGATCCTGTCGAGTCCAAACGTGTTCGTGATCGTGCAGGACATCTTCCCGACCGAGACCACCGAACTCGCCGACATCGTCCTGCCCGCTGCCGGCTGGGGCGAGAAAACCGGCACTTTCACCAACGTCGACCGCACGGTTCATATAAGCCACAAGGCCGTAGAACCGCCGGGCGAGGCGCGCTCAGATCTCGACATCTTCCTCGACTACGCGCGGCGCATGGACTTCCGCGACAAGGACGGCGCGCAGCTCGTCAAATGGCACGACCCCGAAGGCGCATTCGAAGCGTGGAAGGACTGCACGCGCGGGCGTCTGTGCGACTACACCGGCCTCTCCTACGCGAAGCTCACCGGCTGCTCCGGCATCCCATGGCCGTGTAATGAGCAAAACCCGGAAGGCACGAAGCGCCTCTACGAGCACCACCAGTTCGAAACGGCGTTCGAGGCGTGTGAGAGCTTCGGGCACGACCTCGCAACCGGCGGTCTCACGGAGCCCACGGCATACAAGGCGGCAGATCCGAAGGGGAGGGCTTTCCTGAAGGCCGCGGACTACCAGCCGCCGCACGAGGCGCCGGACGATACATATCCCTTCTGGGTCTCGACGGGCCGTCTGGTCTATCACTTCCATACCCGGACCAAGACAGGCCGGTCGGAACGTCTGAACGCTGCGGCTCCCGACCTCGCGATCCAGATGAACGCCGAGGACGCGGCGGCCCTCGGTATCGAAGACGGTGGCTGGGCCGAGTTGCGGTCCCGCCGCGGCCGGCTGGAGGGCAAGGTCCGCTGCGGCGACATCGAGCGCGGGCGGATCTTCCTGCCCTTCCACTACGGCTACTGGGATGAACCAGAGCGGATGCGCGCCGCGAACGAGCTGACGCTGTTCGAGTGGGACCCGGTGAGCAAGCAGCCGCACTTCAAATACGCGGCGGTCCAGATGACGGCGATCGGCGCGCCCGGCACTCGTCAGCCGGACGAGACGCCGACGACGCTTTCGGAGGCCGCTCACCGGGCGCGGCAAGTCGCCAGTGCGGCGGCAAACATGATCCGCCCCGCCCGCCGCCACGTCAGCGATTATCTCGGCCTGCTCGAAGGCAGTGAGAGAGCGCTCGCCGACGCGCTCGAGAAGGTTGCTCGAGCGCACGCCCGTGAACCCGACATCCGCAACGAGTGCCACCTGCTGGCGCAGTGGTCGCGTAAGGAGATCGAGGAACTGAGGACGATCATCCATCGCTACGGCGATGCGCGGGAGGCAGAGCCGAAGCGGCTCGGCAAGGCGCTCGATCCGCAGCAGCAGAAGGGCGGCTTCGGCCTTGTGCGCGACCTGCACGACTGCTGGCTGATCGCGAACGAGACGCACATGTCGCTCGTTGTTCTGGATCAGGCGGCGAAGGGCCTGCGCGATGAGCAGATGCGCGCGCTCGTGGAACGGATAGATGCACAGAACCAGCGCCAGCGAAACTGGCTGCTGACCCGGATAAAGCGGGCGGCTCCGCAGGCGCTGACGGTCCCATCGTGACTCGCATGCCGGAGTGGCTCTGGGCCCCTGTCACGGCGGCAGTCCTGACGGCGACGGTGGGCGTAACGGGCGCTTGGGTGGGACTCCCGTGGCTGTTCCCGAGCCTCGGGCCGACGGTCTTCCTCCAGGTGCACACCCCCCAACTCGCCTCGGCGCGGCCATGGAACGTCGTCGCCGGCCACTTCGCCGGGATCGCAGGCGCCGCGGCCGGCGTCCTTCTGACCGGAGCCGGCTCGGCGTCCTCCGTCCTGTCCGACGACATCCTGACTTGGCCGCGCGTCTGGGCTTCGGTCATCGCCATGGCGCTGACCATCGCGATCCAGGTGCCGCTCAAGGCTGCTCATCCGCCAGCCGCGGCGACCGCCCTGCTGATCGCCTTGGGAGGTTTCCGCCTGGCCCCCCGCGACATGACGATCCTCCTCCTGGGCGTCCTTCTCACCGCAGCCCTCGGCGAGGCGGCCAGGCGATTCCGCGTGAGACCGTGACCTGGTCGCCCGCGTCCAGCATGCGCCGCCAGCGGTGCACCCGTGCCAGCGCCTGTCGGGTTGACTGCATCTGGCTCTTGCGGCGACCTAGATCGGTCCGGAGTCAAAAGGGTTGTACACGTGCGAAGGAATCATGCGGCCATTTCCGATCCCGGCTTGGTCGCCGAGAGGCGGACGACCTCCATGCCGACCGGACAGATGGTCTGGCGGATCTGGGAACGCGGAGACCCGCTCGTCCTGCTCCATGGCGACTTCGGGTCGTGGACGCATTGGATCCGGAACATTGGACCGCTGTCGGAGCGTTTTCGGGTGTTTGCACCCGACATGCGCGGCTATGGCGATTCCGATCTCCCACCGGAACCGTGGTCGCCCGACAGCCTTGCGGCGCTGCTGGCCGGCGGACTGGCGTCGCTGCTACCGGCGGGCCAGACCTATCACGTTGCCGGCTTCTCGTTCGGCGGGATCATCGCTGCGCATCTGGCGGCTCAGGAGGGAGGCAGGATCCCGAAGCTGGTCCTGCTCGGCCCCGGCGGATTCTGGTGCCGTCCGGGAGCACTGCCGGATCTTCGGCGCCCCGCTAAAGACATGACCCCGCAAGAGCTGGCGGAAGTGCATCGGCATAACCTCGCAGCGCTGATGATCGCCGATCCGACCAAGGCAGATGATCTGGCGGTCGAACTTCAAATGAGCAACGCGCGGAAAGCCCGCATCACGGCTGGCGCCATTCCGTCGACGGATATACTCGTGCGGGCACTTCCTCGCGTACGGAGCCGCCTCTACGGCATCTGGGGCGGGCGCGATGCGATGACCGGTGATGTCCGCGAACGCGAGCGGCGTCTTCGGCAGTTCCAACGGGACATCGAATTCCGCGTAATTCCCGAGGCCGGTCACTGGAGCCCGTATGAGGCGGCCGACACCGTCAACGCTGCACTCCTCGAAATGCTCAGCCAGCCCTAGACGTCGACGTCCGTGACGCTGAGCAGCCTCCACCCGTGCCACCCCGCCCTGTAGGGCGCAAAGATGAATGCGGACGAAGTCGCCAACGGCTCAGCGCGTCCCTTTGCAACGCCGCCTGCATCGCCTACTGGATTGGCGGCGGCCCCCACTCCGACTGTCGCCTGAGGCGCTCAGAAGGCGCTCTACTGCTTGCAGTAGATCCGATGCGGCAAACGGCTTCGTCAGGTACGGCGCCTTGCGGTAGCGCGGTTGCAACGACAAGCCGACGTGGCCGCTCGTGATAACGAATACAATCCCACGTCGCAGCAGTTCGTCCGCAACCGGCAAGCTGCTTCTGCCGGACAGCGTAAGATCGAGCACCACCGCATCATAGGGGGTCCGGTCCAACGCCTCGAACGCCGCGCAAACGCTCGATGCGACCGAGGTCTTGCATCCGGAAAAAGATAAGACATCGGAGGCGAAGCGCGCTAGGAGCTCGTTGTCTTCGACGATCAGTATCGAAGACTGGAGAAGCGACGGCGCCTGCAAACGATCCCGCCCTACGGACTTGTCCGCTCGCGCCATTTTCTGTCTCTAGGATTGCACCGCCATAACTAGGCGGAAGAGGATGACTGAGTGAAGAATGCGCTCTTTTTCGCGGAATAGTCTGGATAAGTTGGGCGCGCTTTGGGGGTTAAATGCGACGGCCGTCACACGATGGTCGGTTATCCCGCGCGGCGTAGCGAGACGGCAGCGCGGCTTCCGGCATGAACGACCTTCGGGTGGTGAAGCAGGAGAGACGGACGCACGAGCAGGGCGTACGGGCGCACGAAGCCCAATAACCCCTGTCCCTCTGGTCAGCCTAGCAGCGGCGGCAGGATGCTCCTCCGGTCGTCACAAGACGATTCTGCGCAACGCGGCAGTGCTCGCCCGGCACGCGACCAATTATGCCGCAAGATCGGCCTCAGCTGAGGTGATCGCTCGCGGTAGCGGCTTCCTGCAACAGGGCCCATGGGGCGGGGTGGGCGTATTTGGTGCTGCTGGCGTAGCATGGCCTTATCCGCTCCGCCGCAGCGATCTCGCCGATGGTCGCGTGCACACCCGTCTCCAGCATGCGCCGCCAGCGGTGCGCCGTTGACGTTGCGCCATGAACAGGCGCAGCATTCTCCAATGGAGCGGCAGTTAGGCAACGGTGTCGCCATGTCCTACGCAGCAGGCAGTGCGTTGGTCCCGGCCCGGCCCGAGCGTCTGGCGAGCAGGCAAACGACCAGCAAGACCAGCCACCCGGTAACCGCATCTGAAACAGGCAACCACGCCAACGGCGAGGGGAGCCTCGCTCGGCCAGCGCCGCGTTCCACCGGGAATCAGGCAGTGCTCGCCTCGCTCACTGAGCCTGCCGGAACGGTTAAAAGATCGCTCTCTCCCGGCCCGAGATCACCCCGTCCCTGCGCATGCGGCGGACGGTGTTCCTCGTGTAGTCCAGGGACGGCGCATTCGCATAGGCAGGCGGTGCAGGAGGTCTTCGCACATTCGGCGCAGCCATTGCCGTATTTGGAGAGGATCCAAAGTGCGTTCGGGGCGGAGCACGATCTCGGCGATGTTCAAGCTCACCTCGGCCCTACCGCCGGCTTCGCCGCAGAGACGCTGGAAGCGCAGGCCTTCACGTTCGGTCGCCATATTGTCTTCCGTGAATCGCCGAGCCTGCATCTCGCCGCGCACGAGGCCGCGCACGTCGTGCAGCAACGTGGGGGCGTCGACAGCATCGGGAGCGAGGCCGCACAGGAGCGACATGCCGACGCCGTAGCCACCAGGGTGGTTCATGGTCGATCTGCCGTGGATCTGCTGCATGGTCCGAGGGCGGGCGCCGGCCCCGGGCACGGTGTGCTGCAATTCAAGAAGACGTCCGGCACAGATAAGCCGAAGGGCTTCGATCTTGACGAACTGGCCAAGTGGCCGGATCAGGCGCTACGGGCTTGGCCGATGCTCGACGGCACAGAGCGAACGCTGATCGTGCTGGCAATCGCGGCGCGGTACGGCACCGAGTTCGCCGGCACCTTCAAGGCGACGACGGAGCAGAAGAAGCGTGCCGAGCCTGTGAACTACTACTATGGACCTGGAATAGACTGGGTGACGCCACGGAAGCTGATCAGCCGCGGCTACCGTCTGGCACAACGTGACTCGGTGCATGAGTGGTGGGTGCACCCGAAGGGCGATGTGGTCACGCGCCGTTGGGACACGGACGCTGCCGGATCTGAGGGAGAGGATCAGCAGCCGGTCCAGGAGCGGGTTCCCGAGACGCCAGCTCCGACACCACAAGTTCAGCCTCCGGAGCCAATGCCGCCGTCCGCTGAGGTGTGTGTCGAAATCCAGACACTGACCGATGCCATTTGCGACAATGCAGGCCAGATCTGCCGGATCGCTGACGAACTCGGTGACGATGAAGCAGCGCAGGCGACCTGTGAACGGGCTCGACGAAGCTGTGAGGAAGCCGCGAAGCGCTCCGCCGCCTGCGGCCCACCCGCCGTCTCGTGAATAGCATGATGCTCCGACGCAGGAGCACGACATCAAACACACCGCGGCAGACGCATGACCTTCAAGCATCTGCGCGGGCCGCCTCGCCTATAGCCCCACGCTACTGGTTGATTTCGGGCTCCACGAGCTTCGCCAGCTTCCGCAGGCTTTCCTGCCAGCCGAGGTAGCAGGCCTCGGGCGGTATCAGATCCGGGATGCCCTCCTGGACGACGGTCATCTCCGTGCCAACCGATACGGCCTTCAACGTCACGGTCACCTTCATCTCGCCGGGCAGGTTGGCGTCGTCGAACCTGTCGGTGTAGATGAGCCGCTCGCCCGGCACGAGTTCCAGGTACTCGCCGCCGAAGGAATGGCTGTCGCCGGTGGTGAAATTCCGGAACGACATTCTGTGCCGCCCGCCCACCCTGGCCTCCAGTTCGTGAACCGTGCAGGTGAAGCCGAACGGCGGAAGCCAGCTGGCAACAGCATCCGGTTCGAGAAACGCCCGATAGACCTTCTCCGGCTTGGCGGCGATAACGCGGTGCAGGCGGACGGTGTTCGGCATGATGTACCCTTTCGTCTGGGGTCAGTGCGACCGCTCGGTTGCCTCCGGGTTGAGCAGCGGCTTCGCTCGCCGCCCTTGCTGCTCCGTATCGATGACGTCTCATCGAACGACAGTCCGACATGCCCCTATGACTTTTTTGCAGCACACCTTCCGACTGATCCGGTGGACGAACCACTGCGGCCCGAACGAACCCAGCTGCCAGCTTCGTGCGCTCCGCGAAGGGGCTTGAACTTCGCCGAGAGCATACCCTCGACCGCCAACGCCCTCGACCTCCGGGAAAGACACGGCGGAACCCGCAGCCTATTTCAAATGCTGGGCGACGTACTTGTTCATCTCGAACATCGTGACCTTGTCCTTCCCGAACACGCCCCGCAGCTTCTCGTCGCTCCTGATCTCCCGGCGGTTCTCCGGATTCTGGAGATCGTGCTTCTTGATGTACTCCCAGAGCTTCTTGACGACCTGCGGGCGTGGCAGGGGATCGGAACCGACGACGGCAGCAAGTTCCTTCGACGGCTGAAGCGGCTTCATCAGCGCCGGGTTCACCTTCTTCTCGGTCGAACCCGCCTCACCTGCCTTCGCGGCCGTCTGCTTCTTCGCCATGGTTCCTCCGATATCCTGCGTTTCGTGGCGCCGCCACACTATGCGCGGTAGCCAGAAGGGCAAGTGTGACCGCTCAGTTCCCAACGCTGCCTCTCCCACTCCACCGGGAACGGCCTGAGCAACCGGTCAAGCGTGACCTCCGGCCCCTGCCGCCCGTCCAGGATCGCTTCGACGATCTCCGGCGCCAGCAGCGTCAGCCGCAGCACCCGGCTGGCGTAGGAGGGGTTGATCCGCTCCGCCGCCGCGATCTCGCCGATCGTCGCATTCACCCCCGTCTCCAGCATGCGCCGCCAGCGGTGCGCGCGCGCCTTCACCAGCGCACTGTCCACTTGCGGCCGCTCCGGCGCCCACTCGGCACCCTCGGGCGCCACCACCAGCTTGCGCCCACCGCGCTTCCGGATCGTCATCGGCACCCGCACGGTGAGCGTGCGCCCGTCGGCGGAGAGGGTGGCGTTCATGCCGCTTTCCGTGTCTGGCGCGCCGCCAGCTCACCGACCAGATGCTCCAACCCCTCCAACCTGAGCCGGATGTCGATCCCGTCGAGGCTCACGTCCACGCGGTCGACCAGCAGATGCACGATGCGCGCCTGCTCCGCCGGGAACAGCGCGTCCAAAGCGGATCCAGCCGCTGCAGTGCGAGCCGCACCTCCGCTTCAGGGAGGGTGGCCTCCTGCGTCCGGGCTTGATGCCACGCGCCGACGACGATCTCCGGCTGGCGGAACACCGCGCTCAGCTGGTCGACCACCGCCGCCTCGATCTGACCTGCCGGCACCCGCCGTACCGGACACGCCTCAGCCCCCTGCTTCAGCACCGTCTGGCTGACATAGTAGCGGTACAGCCGCCCGCGCCTGCGGGTGTGCGACGCCTCGACGGTCCGCCAGATATTCGCAGCGTTCGCAAAGCCGTTCTCGGCGTCCGCAAACACCGGAACACCGACCGCCGCCGCCACAGTCGCAGCCCTCCGGACCAGATCGTCACGCGTCAGAATGCCCACGTCCGGAAGGCCGAGTTCGCTGGCTGCGGTGGCGTAGCTGCCGATGTAGGCGACGGGGAAGCCCGCCCGCTCGATCAGCTTGGCGCTGACGGCGTCATAGGCGCCGGGGGCGACAAGGGTATCGCCGGTATCGAGCGCGGCTCGAAGCGTGCGGCGGTGCTGTTGCGCGTTCATCGGATCTCTCGTTTGGCAGGGCGAGGTGGCGACAGACGCCGATTATGCCTTCCATGCCCCCTGCGCACGAGATGCCTCTCCTCGCTGCCGCGTGCGCACCGAAGCGCTCCTTGCGCAGCGGCCCAGACGATGTGCGCGAGCTTGGCCGCCAACGCGACCACGACGCCATTCTTTTGCGCTCGCGCTGCAGACGACGCGCCCATCGCCCTAAGGGGGCATCCTGGGCCAGGATGTGCGGCAGCGCCGCACGAGCGCCATGGATCATGGTTCGCCCGCGGATGCCGGTTGCCGCGTTTGGATATGCCGAGCAATCGTCGGCCGCGTCGCCCCTTCCGCGATCGCCTGGGCATCACGGTCGTCGTTCCTGTTCGCCTTCACATAGGGCCGCACATATTCCGGCGACATCAGCCGGATCCCGTGACCGGCGGTGCCGAATTCCGGCCCAGGTGATGCGCGCCAGCAGGCCTCCATCGCCACGATGCAGGCCGGCAGGCCTCCGACGACGGCTCGCCGCGTTGGCGGCAACGTGCCAAACCGTACGGGAAGCTGACCCCGGCCCAGCGCCGCGCCTTTGCCGAGACGGTGACGGTCGCAGAAATTGAGGCTATCGTTTGCGGGGTGGCCGCACGAATGCGAGTTGGTCCGGATATGCCCTGCCCCACGCGACGCTCGTCACGTCGCCACATGATCGCCCGCGGCGCGGCGCAGATGCTCGCCTGCGTGCTCGTGTTGCCCGGGGTCGTCCTTGCCGCGTCGGGCTCGGGTCCCTTTTCGCCGATGTTCGACACGGACCGGGCCGTGAAGTCCGAGGTCATCGCGGCGCTGCGCTGCGGCACGCCGCCGGCACCACCGGCGGACCTGACCGAGCGGATAGAGGCCGAGACGCAGATCATCAACGCCTTCGGCAATATGGTTTCCGACATGGCCGACCGGGCCGCGCTGGCGGCGTTCGGCGGCGGCGAGGCCGCACATTGCGCGCTCACCTGGCTGCGCAGCTGGGCGGAGGCGGACGCACTGGCGGGAGTGGTCAGCAAGCACGCGACGCACATCCGGAAGTGGGAGCTGTCGGGCTATGCGGGATCCTACGCGAAGATCCGCCAGTGGGCCCCGGAAACGGACAGGGCGGTCGTGGAAGGGTGGCTGCGGCGGCTGGCGCGTCTGGTCGTCGCGGACTTTCCGCGGGACTCCGACCTGCCGTCGCGGCACAACAACCATCTCTACTGGGCGATCTGGGGCGTGGCCAACGCGGCGGTCGCGACGGACGACGCGGCGCTGTGGACCTGGGCGCGCGACCGCCACGCAGAGACGCTGGCCTCGATTCCCGCGGACGGCTACCTGCCGCTCGAACTGGAGCGGGGCAAGTCGGCTCTCGGCTATCATACCTACGCGACGGCGGCGCTGGTGCTGACGGCGGAACTGCTGACGCGGAACGGCGTGCCCGCCTATGCCATGTCCGGCGGTATCCTGCACCGGCTGGTGGAGCGCAGCCTGGAAGGCCTGAAAGACCCGCAACCCTTCGCCGAACGGTCGGGGCAGCCGCAGGAGGTCGAACCCATCCTGCGCGGGACGCGGCTGTCGTGGCTCGAAGTGTACAACGCCCGCTTCCCGAAAGCGGAGACGGAAGCCCTGCTCCGCCAGTACCGGCCGCTCGGCCACCGCACCTACGGCGGCAACGTATCGGCGCTGCTGGCGCCCTGAAACGCCCCGACGGTCAGAACCGCGCGCCGACCCTGGCCGACGCCTCGAAGCCGTCGTTGCGGACGGTCGGGTCGTTGCTGTCCCGATCGACATAATCGAGGCCCAGCCCGACGAACCCGACCTTCGTCAGCCGATAGGTGACGTCGGCGCCGACCCGGATGATCTCGTCGGTCCGGTCGTCGGGGCGAATGCGGCTGTTCACCACGAATTCGCGATTGTCGAACTCGGCCGCCGCGCGCACGTCCAGCTTCTCGGTGACCGCATAGCTGTAGCTGACGCGTCCCCGCGTCGAGATCGTGCCCGAGGCGCCGGCCAGCGTGGTCTCGCCGATGTCGCGCTCCACCTCGAGCCGGAGGGCCTGCTGCGGGAGGAACCGCCAGTCGAACACCCCGAGAAAGCCCAGGGTGGTGATCGTCTTCAAACGGTCGTCCTGATAGTCCTGGACCGCCAGACCGATCGTCGAGACGGCGGCGAACTCGCTGGTGTCGGTGCCGTAGCGCGCCCCGACACGCGGCCGGAGGCCGTATGAATCCCGGTCGAAACCGCGTGCGCCGCTGAAATCCTCGTCGTAGAGCCGCCAGTTGACGCCCGGATCGACGAGCAGGAACAGATCCGGCTGGATGCCCCATCCGAGACGGGGGACCGCGTCGATCTCCGTCCGGCTCTTGCCCTGATTGTCGATGCGGGTGCCGTCGAGGCGGCGGGAGTCGCGATAGTCGAAGTTCCGCGCGCGCGCCTCCGGCGCGAAGAGGAACGCACCCGCACGGTAGGCGGCGTCGAACAGGAGTTCGCCGCGCCAGAACTCCGTAACTTCCGCCGCCTCGCGGTCGGGCGTGTCGATGTCCGCGCCGATGGACTGATGGCTTCGGCCGTAGGACCCGCGCAGGCGCATGAAATCGCTCGCCAAGTCGCCGCGAACGAGACCGGCGGTCAGCACGAAATCCTCGTAATCGTTCCGGGTCTCGTCGAAATACCGGCCGATCTCGGCTTCGACCGCGATCTCGGCGTCTACCTCCGGCCCGTCATGGATCAGCCGCGCGCGCGGCGCGCCGATCCAGAGCAGGTCGGACTTCCGGTCCGACGGCGCGCGGTAGACGTTGTCCTGGAAGACCACGCCCGTGTAGCCCTCGAGGACGATACGAAGAAGCGCCTCAGGTTCCGCCGGCTCGCGACGGTCGAAATCCGCCGGAAGCTGAGGGAACCCGCGTTCGATCTCCGACGGCGTCTCGAGCGATTCGCCGGACGGAAGCGCCGCGTTCGACTGCGCCGCCGCCGCCCCCGGAAGCACCGAGGAGGATGCGAGGACCGTTCCCGCAAAGATGGCTGCGCGCGCCGCATACGCGGTGTGCAGCAACTGCGTCTTTTTCATCGGCGAAACTACAGTCCCCCCAAGAAGATACGACCGTGATGCAATAGCAACTACGTGTTGTCAACGCCCCACAGCCGGGTCTCCGTATACCGCCGATGTTTAGCGCGCTAGTGTTGCCAAAGCCTGAAGGCCGGCATCGGCCATGCCGATCTGGTTGCGCCGCGCGGCGAGCAGCCAGGTCTTCGCGCGCTCGGGGTCGCGCTCCACGCCCAGGCCCTGGAGATACATCATCCCCACCTGGTACTGCGCCTCGCCGTCGCCGGCCCGCGCCGCAGCCTCGTACCAGCGCAGCGCTTGGCGAGGGTCGATTTCGTCGGATATCCCGACCGCCAGCGCATGCGCCAGCGACCGCATCGCCGGGACGTCGCCGCCCGCCGCCGCGCGACGCCAGAGGGTCACCGCGCGATTCCCCGCCCCCTCCTCGCCCGCGGCGACGATCCGGTCGCCGAGCCGGCGCATCGCGACGACGTCGCCCGCATCCGCCGCGCGCGCATACCACGCACCGGCGGCACGGGCGTCGGCGCCAACGCCGCGCCCCTCGTCATAGGCCTCGGCGAGTGCACGCATGGACCGTGCATCGCCGCGTTTGGCCGCGCGCCGATACCAGGCGACCGCGGCCGTCTGGTCGCGCACGCCGATCAGCCCGTCCGCATAGGCGCGCGCGATCGACGCGGCGGAGTCCGGGTCGGTCGCATGGAGGCGCCCCAGCAGCGCTTCCGCCCGGGCCGGATCGCGGGGCACGCCGTCGCCCGTGCCATAGGCCTTCGCGAGGTCGAACATCGCGGAGCCGGACCCGGCATCCGCCGCGGCCGTCAGCCAGTGAACCGCGCGTGACCGGTCCGCGACCCCGGACCGCGCATCGCCGTAGATCGCGATCAGCCTGCCCATGGCGCCGACCGACCCGCGCTCCGCCGCCATCTCGTACCACCGAACCGCCCGGGGGATGTCGGGTGTGCCGTCGACGCCCCGCTCGTACAGCGCCGCCAGACTCGTCGACGCGCCGACCGAGCCCTCGCGAGCGGCAACCTCGTACCATTTCGCCGCCGCCGGATTGTCCGGCGGGCCGTCGACGCCTCGCTCGTGGAGCTGCGCCAGCAGCAGCGCGGCCGATATCGACCCGCCCTCCGCCGCGACGGTCAGGTATTCGCGCGCCCGGACGGGGTCGGGGGCGACGCCGGTTCCCGTCGCATAGGCTTCGCCGAGGTCCTTGTAGACGCCGGTGGCGCCCAGGCTCAGCGCCTCCTGCCAGTAGCCCACGGCACGGGCGGGATCAGCAGGCACGCCGGTGCCCTGGGCATAGAGGCGCCCCAGTTCGACGGGTGCATCCGGCAGACGAGCGGCCCTGGCGCGTTCGAACATTCGGATCGCCTCGGGACCGTCGACCGGTCCGCCGGTTCCCGACGCGTGCAGGCGGCCGCGGATCAGCGCCGCATGGGGGTCTCCGCCGGCGACCGCCCCGTCTATCAGGCCCACCGCTTCGGCCAGTTGCCCGTCCGTCCGGCCGGGCGATGCGAGGAGGACCTGCGCCAGGTCCATTTCCAACCCCGCCTCGCCCGCGGCGGTCGCGCGGCGGAACCAGCCCGCCGAAGCGACGAGGTCGGGCGCCCCGAAGCTGCCGTCCCGATGGAACTTCGCGAGCTCGACCATCGCGCGCCGCGCGCCGCGGTCGGCGGCACTTTCGAGCATGCGCCGCGCGCGCCGCTTCTGCGCCGGTTCCGGCCGCGCCAGCCAGAGCAGCGCCAGGTCGGTGAGCGCCCCGACGTCGCCGAGTTCGACTCCCCGGGTCAGCAGCCGTTCGGCCTTCAGGGGATCGGGCGGCAGCAGGATGCCGTCGGAATTGAGACGCGCGAGTTCCCGGACGGCGCTCACCTGTCCCGACGCAGCCTGCGCTTCGAGCGCGCCGACACCGTTCGACACGAGCCGCGCCAGCGGCACCGACGGCCGGACCTGTCCCTGCTGCGCCAGACGCGCCAGCGCGATGGCGGCACGCGGATCGAAGGCCCGCGCTTCCTCGTACAGGGCGGCCGCGGCCGCGGCGTCGGGTGTGCCGAGCCGGCCGCTCTCGTGCAGTTCCGCCAGGAACATGGTGGCGGGGGCATAGCCGCCGCGGCGGGCGATCTCCAGCTCGCGGAGAATCTCCTGCGGATCGCCGCCGCCCTGCCGGTCGAGCAGCCGCGCGCGATCATAGTGCAGACGCGCGACGATGGCCGGGTCCCGGGCCTTGGCGATCCCAGCCTCGACAGCATCGAGTGCCGCGCGCCGGTCACCGGCCTCCGCCTGCTCGCGCGCCCGAAGCAGTTCGACGCTGCCCGGCTTGTCCTCCAGGCGATAGGAGCAGGCCCCCGGGAGGGCGAACAGACAGATGGCGGCGGCCGATCGCAGCAGGCCGATGCGAGCGCGACGTGTAGTGCCGTTCATGGCATGCCCCTCAGTTCGATCCGTGCATCCGACGCCGTTCGGCGGGAGCGGGGTGTGTCTGGTCGCGGAGCCGGCTGAGTGTGTAGATCGACATCAGGTTGCCCCGCTCGGCAGCCGCCTCGAACAAGCCCTGCGCCGCCGCCTCGTCCGGCGGCCCGAAGCGACCTTCCTGCTGGAGCCTGCCGAGGCGGTAGAGCGCACGGCCGTCGCCCGCCGCCGCCGCCCGGCCGAACCATGCCAGTGCCGCGTCGCCGTCCTTCTGCGACGCATCCGCGAGCGCACGCTCGCCCAGCGTCACCATCGCGGCGACGTCGCCGCCGGCGGCGGCATCGCGACGCCAGCGCTCAGCCTCGGCGGGATCGGCGCGCGTGCCGAATCCGGTCTCCAACGCGTCGGCGACGAGGTGCTTGCTCTCGGCAGAGCCGCGAGCGGCGGCGAGCAGCGCGAAGCGGAAGCCGGCGGTGGCATCGGCGCGACCGAACCAGCCGTCGAAATGAGCCCGCGACAGCCGTTCGATCGCCGGAACGTCGCCGAGCGCAGCGGCGCGCTGCAGCCATTGCAGCCCCGCCGCGCGCGCCTCCGTCTCCGGTTTCGCCAGCTGCAGGTCGGCGACCTCGCGCATCGCGACGCCGCTGCCGAGCGTCGCCGCCCGGGTGAAGATCGCGAGGGCGAGGTCGGCATCCTTGGGCAGGCTGCTACCGTCGCGATAGGCCCGGCCGAGGGCGACGGACTGCTCGATGTCGGCTTGGGCGAGGGCCGAGGCGCGATCGAACCAGCGGACGCCATCGCGAAGCCGTGCGGCGTCGCCGCGGCTGGCGTCCAGAAGGGCGAGCATCGCCGGCAGATGATTGAGTTCGGCGGCTCGGCGGACGCGTTCCCCGGAAGGCGGCCCGGTCATCGTCCCGACGGCGAAGATCGCATCGGCGATCCCCGCCTCCGCGGCTATCCGGCGGCTCCGTTCGGCGACGGCCGCGGGCATCAGGTTCAGATCCGGATGCCTGTCCGACAGCCCGGCCAATGCGGCATGGCACCGTATATCGCCCAACCGGGCACATTTCGCGAACCAGTCAGAGGCGATGTCGGGGTGGGTGCCGAGCGCCGTCTGCCCGTTGTAGGCACGGCCGATGCGCAGCATGCGCTCCGGTGCGCCGTAATCATCGAGCCCTGCCGCACGATGTGCATCCGGTGCGGCCCTCTCGCGCCCGTTCCGGAACAGGTTTCGCGCACGCTCCAGTTCCAGAGCGGCCACGACGCTGCCGTTGCGCGCCGCCTGCTCCAACGCAGTCCGCGCGTCGTCTGCTAGCTCGCCGTCCAGAATCGCCTCACGAAACATCGTCCGGGCCACGGCAGAGGCGGCCGCGTCCGAACCGGTACCCGCGGCTTCAACCAGGAGCGCACGCATCCGGTCGGCGACCTTCGCGGAGACGCTCCCTGCGGCCGCGAGGCCCTGAAGCCGAAGCATGGCACCGATCACGCCCCGCTCGGCCGCCTCCTGAAGCATGCGGACCGCCTCCGGCACGACGCCCTCGGTCATCAGGCGGAGTTCGGCGAGCGCTGCCTGCGCCTCCGCGCTTCCCTGCGACACCGCCCTGGTCAACGCACGCGTCGCCGCCGGTATGTCCACCGTCCCCTGCCAGCCCTCCAGGTAGGCGCGCGCCAGCATGGCGTGGTCGAGGCTCGGCGGGTGTCGTTCCGCTTCGGCGAGCAGGGTGGCGACGCGGCCCTGGTCGATCGGCCCGCCGAACCGGCCGGCCGCGTCCTCCGCCAGCAGGATCGTCACGCCCATCGAGTCCGGGCCGTGGCTCGCGGCGAAGGCCGCGGCGATGCGATCGGCGCGCGCCCGGTCGCGAGCGGGCAGAGGCCCCGCCAGCCGCAGGCGGAGCAGCATCGACTGGGCGCCGCGCGTTCCACGACCGCTCTCCCGCTCGAGCAGGGCGATGGCACGATCGAGGTCGTAGGCGACGCCGTCGCCGCTCAGCAGCAGGTCCGCCAGCGCGACGGCGGCCGCGGCCACGTGCCGCTCCGCGGCCGCCGCCAGGAGTTCCTCGGCCTGCGCGGGATCGCGCTCTCCATCGACCGGGTCGAGATGGAGCCGGGCGAGGGTCGTCAGGGCCCCGCACTCGCCCCCCGTCACGCGGCCCCACAGCAGGCTGCGCGCCTGCGCGAGCAGCGCCGGCACGGACGCGGCGCCGGCGCCGGCGCCGGATGCACGATGCCGCGCGAGGGCCAGCATGGCCTCGGCGCTTCCGGCGACGGCGGCCGAGGCGAGCGCCCGGTCGGCGCTCGGCACGGCCGGAAGCGCGGGCCAGCGCGCCGCCAGCTCGCCATACGCCAGGGCGGCCCGCGCCTCGCCGCCCCGCCAGAGGCTCCGGAGAAAATCGAGCACCGGCGCCACGTCGCCCGGCGCCGCGACGGAGGCCGCAGCCGTCCGAGCGACACGCCATTGCGCGTCCCGAAGCGTGACACCCTGCGCCCGCGCCGCCGCGTCGGCCGCGGCGTGCAGTTCGGCGACGCTGCCGAACGTGCGCGTCCCCAGGAGATCCGGTTCCTGCTCCACGAGAGACCGGGTGTCGATGCATGCCTTCGGCACCAGGGGCTCCCACACCGCGGCGGAGGCCAGACCGCACCAGAAGCCCACGGTCAGGACGGCAGCTGCGGCAACTCCGGCGAAGCGGATCATGCACGCCTCCTTGCGGCGAGAGGTCTTCGCGGTGCGGCGGGGGCCGGCCGCTCGCCCCAGAGATGCTCGAATGCGAGCACGGCCATGAGCAGCGCCGCCGCCGGGATCCAAACCAGGACACGGACCATGAACGCCGCATGGATGAGGCTGTGGTTCTTGAAGGCTGCGTACCACAGCAGGACCATGGCCACCGACGCGACCACCAGGGCCACGCGAACGACGCTGGTGGCCGAGCGCGCGTGAATGAGACCCACGACGGCGAAACCGACGATCGCGAATCCGCACGCGACGAACACCAGCTGCGCCAGAACGGGATTGCCGCCCGCCAGGAAGTCGAGCTTCGCCACCAGTGCTTCGGCGACGTCGAGACCGGAGATCTTCGCCTGCCCGCCGTCCACCACTCCGTCCGTCCGGGTGACCGTCGTCGTGCCCATCCGGGTGATCAGGGCACGCGCGAAACGGATCAGCGCGTCGTTGCCGAAATGCCAGAAGTTCAGGGCGAGGTTGAACAGGAAGGCGAGGACGATGCCGCCCAGATAGGCGAACACCCCCAGGACGCTGCGACGGACGTATGGGCCGGGCGCCGTGTGACGCTCGCCCTGCAGCGCCAGCAGGCCGAGAAGCATCGCCAGGCCGATGACGGCGCCGCCGGTGAGATATTCAAAGAAGGCGACGAAGGCGCCGAAGGCGGAAAGTGCGGCGTAGTAGGCGACCCGCCCCATGGCGAGAAGGTCGCGGCCGGTCGCGAAGATCAGAAAGGCGAAGATCGTCCAGGCGAGCGGCGCGTGGGACGGCGACTGGCCGAAATAGGGCAGCCCGTAGAACAGCGCGAACGCGACCGTCAGGGCGACACCGCCGGAAGCGCGAAGCTGCGCCATCTCGTCGGACGGTCCCCGTCCGGGCGCGAGGCGCCGCAGGGCCAGTAGGCAGGAGGTCAGCAGCAGGGCGTAGCAGAGGCCTTTGTAGAGCAGCCGCATGCCAGGTACGTCCAGGACCGACAGAGCGAATACCGTGACCGCCCGATAGCCGTGCAGGTATCGCAAATAATTGCCGTAGTCTTCGGTCCCGAGGCGATCATCTAACAGATGATCCCGCATCACCTCGCAATAGGTCGTGCGGCCGCTCGGGTCGCCGACGAACTGGCCGGCCGACAGATATTCACCGATCTCCTCCGGGCGGATGATGGTCATCCAGAAGACCAGGCAATCGTTGCGCTGGTGGTAGCCCTTGACTGCGTCGTGCGGGAGCGAGTTCGCGAGCTGCAGATCGCCGTCCACGAACGCCTGGCGAAGATGCGCCGCAGCTCGATCGGGCGGTATCCAGTAGGACAGGACCTGCACCGCCACGAAGAACGCGAAGCAGACCGCCGTGGTGGCTATGGTGACGCCTGCGCCGAGCAGCGTCTCTTTCGCGGTCACGGCGATGGTCATCCGCCTGTTCCCTGCACCGGAAGGTCACGCTCGATCTCCGCCAGCAACCGCTCGGCGTCACCGGACCCGAGCGCCATGGCCGAGCGCAGCCACGTACGGGCTTTCGTGATGTCCTTCGTGACCTGATCGCCTTCGAGATACGCACGGCCGATAAGGAACTGCGCGTTCTTGTCGGCGCGCAACGCAGCACGCTCGATCCACACGAAGGCGCGGCGCGGATCGGGTGCGGTTCCGTAGCCGTTCCGGAACGAGAAGGAGAGTTCGAGCATCGCGGCCGTATCATCGGCTGCTGCGGCGGCTTCGTAGAATTCGAGCGCGCGTTCCGGATCGGCCTCGACGCCGAAGCCGATGGCGTAACAGCGGCCCGTCTCGCGCAGTCCGAACACCGAGCCGGCGCGCGCCGCGCGCAGGAACAGCTTGAACGCTTCGACCGGGTCGAGGCGGACGCCGAAGCCGGACGCATAGGCCCGCGCCAGCTGGTCCAGCGCCTTGACCGAACCGCGCTCCGCCGCCCGCGTGTACCAGTAGACCGCCTTCTCCGCGTCCAGCGGCACCCCGCCGCCGTTCGCATAGGCTTCCGCGATTTGAAGCATCGCACTGCTGCTGCCGCGCTCCGCCGCCAGCTCGAACCAGTGGGCCGACTGGACCAGGTCGCGCGGCAGACCGTAGGTGCCGGCGAGATACGCCTCGCCCAGCCGCCGCATCAGCGTGGTGTTCCGGCCGCCATTCTCCAGCGAGCGCCTGATCCAGAACATTTCACGCTCCGGATCCACGTTCGCAATATCGCCGATCCGGTGCGCTTCGATGAGCCGGGACATCGCCTTGCGGCTGCCGCGCTGCGCGGCCAGTTCGTACCAGGAACGGGGATCTCCACCGTCCAGCCGCCCCTGCTCGATCGCCTTGCCGATCAGGAACGCGGCGGACGCGCTTCCCGCGCCGGACGCCGCCCTGACCAGCGCGGTGCCGCGTTCGAACGCCGCCGTCCCCGGCGCCGCCTGCATCAGCGGCTCCGCCAGATGGACCATCGCGGCCGCGGAGCCCATGGCCACGGCCCTCTCCAGCCACTGCCGGCCCGATGTGGCATCCGCGCCCTGCAGGCGCCCCTCCGTATGCAGGAGGCCGAGCCGGAAGGCGGCGTCGGGACTGCCCGCATCCGCGGCCATCGCGAGCAGTTGCGCGCCGCCCTCCGCGTCGCGCACCCCAGGGTCGTCGCCCAGCAGGAGATCGGCCGCCGCAACCATACCCTGAAGCGAACCGGCGGCTGCGGCGCGACGGAACCACGCCAGCGCCAGAGGCAGATCCCGCTGGCCCACATCATCGTCGCGCAGGAAGCGTCCCAGGCTCATCATGTCGCCGATGGCACCATTCCGCGCCCCGCGTGCGAGGAACTGTTTCGCGCGCGCCACGAGATCCGCTTCGACACGCTCGGTCGGTACCGGGACGGCACCGCTCCGGTACAGCCGCGCAAGGGCAATGGCCGCGGCGGGGTCGGACCAGCTGGCGCCCCAGAGAAGCCGCAGCGCCTGGGCACGGATCGGTGGGGCGTCGGATCGCAGGAGCCTGAGCGCGAGCTGCGTGGACGCGCGGCGGTCGCCCATGTCTGACGCGCGCCGGAGCAGCCCCTCGACCTCGGCATCGGGTGCCCCGCGCGCCGTCCGGATTCGCGAGAGTTCGAGCAGCGCCTTGGCCGTGATCTTCCCCGGGCCGCCGCCGGCAGCCGCCGCGAAGGCAGCCTCGGCCGCGGCGGTGTCCGCGTTCGGACGCAGGTCGCCGAGGAGCCCGTCGCGGAAGAAACGGCCCAGCTCGTATGCTTCGCGTGCCGGCGAGATCTCGCCGATACGGCCCAGCATGCGGCGCGCGCCGTCCAGGTCTCCCGTCCGGATCAGCGCGCGCGCCTCGACGACGCGCTCGCCCGCCCATACGTCGAAGGACGGTCCGCGGAAATAGCTCCAGTGCATCGCGAAGCCGGCAGCCGCCGCGCAGATCACCAGCACGCCGCAGGAGAGAAGGACGCGGATGTTCATCGCTTCGCCTCGTCCTGTTCGACCGCAGCATGGGCGCGCGCCCCTCCGGCACCGCACGCCTCGCCGGCCAGCGGCTCGACGAAGTGGCGGACCGGCTTCACGAAGCCCGCTTCTTCGAGCCCGCAGTGAATCGCCGGAATGGATGGTGCGCACTGGTCGGCAATGGTCACGCCGCGACCCGACAGGCCCACCAGATCCCGCTCGACCTTGCGGTCCATGCCCGAAATCAGCCGCGCCCCCAGGAACCGGTTCTTGCCCAGCGTGACCGCGCTGACGGACTTCAGATTCATCAGGCTCTGCCGGCCGGCGAGCAGGTTGTCCGCCACCGTCAGCGAGGTGACGGGGAAGTACGGGTCCAGCGCGTAATCGCGCTGCGGCTGGTCCAGCGCCCCCGTATATGCGGTAACGGCGTTGATGCTGTTGCCGGTCACGCGGTTCCGGAAGAGCGAGATCGACCAGCTGTTACGGACGAGGGCGCCGTTCCGGTCGTTGCCGAATATCTCGTTCCCGACGACGAGGGCGCAGGAACTCTCGAAGAAGGTCAGGCCGTCCTGACGATTGTCGAACAGCAGGTTGCCGAAGATCAGATTGGACACGGAGTCGCGGTCGATCATCAGGCCTGAGCCGGCATTGTCGAAGGAGACGTTGCCGATCCACCAAGCGCTATCGACTTCGCGCGAGCCGATCAGACCATGCGCCACCTTGGTGCCGTAGGCCGTGTTGTACGCGAAGACCAGGCCGTTCGAGCGATCGTGCGGGTCGACGCCGTAGACGACGCTGTTCTCGTACGTGTTGCCGACGACCCGCATGTCGTCCGCTTCGTACGAATAATAGCCGTACAGCATCTGATCGAAGATCGAGTCGGTGATCGTTCCCGTGGGACGCGCGAGCTTCGACCCGAAGCCACGCAGCAGGTCCGCCGGTCCCGCCGAGAAGGACATGCCGTAACTCTTGTCCGACTGGTAGCCGAGGCCGGCAATCCGTGACTGGGTGACCAGGGTTTCCGACCCGGACCAGGCGAGGAAGAAGGGGCGGTAATCCTGCCGCGTTTCGTAGTGCAACGGGGCCTGTTCCCCCGACTTTTCGCTCCAGGACGTCAGTTCGGTGTCGACGATGAACAGTTTCCCGGCATTGACGAGGTACGACGAGCCTTCCTTACTGAGCCGGAACGATTCGACGTCGTTGCCGGAAATCACCAGCGACGCCTCGGGTCCGACGAGTACGGGCATCCGCACCAGATACTTGCGCCCCTCGCGCGTCAGTATCTGGTCCTCGTCGCTGTCGCGGAGACGGTCGTAGATCGCCGGCAGATCGAACACCCCGGTTTCGAGAAAGATGTACCGCGGATGCCGCGATCCCTGCGCATCCCGCGCGAGATCCACCTTGCCGACGTCGGCCATGAACTTCTTGTTGTACTGGCTGTACTGCAGGAAGGTGACGTGCATCCGGCCCGGCGCGATCGCGGGAACCGCTGCGCGGATCGAAGCCGCGTCAGCCCCGCGAAGGTCCGGAAGGTCCGGCAGTCGGAGCTTTTCGCCGGGATCGTCGCTGCCGAAGAAACTGATGCTGCCCCTGGAGTAAAGCGGAGCGCGTTGCTTCGCCACGAGCGCCTCCGGACGGTCCGGCACCGCGGGTCCCGGCGGCATGCCGTCCGCAGACCCCGTCAGCGCGCCGGACGCCAGCACGAGTTCGCCATGCCGCCGCGCGAGCAAACTGAAGCCTTTCGCGCGGTCCGCCCATGTCGGGATCGCGCGGACCAGCGCGGTCGCCTCCCGCACATGGCCCTGCTCCATCAGGACTTCAGCGACGTCGCGGACCACCCTGGCCCTTGAGCCGGACGGCGGAAAGGCCTCGATCCGCTGCAGGGAAGCCATCACGTCGCCGGACCGGGCCGCCGCCACCGCGAGCATCCCCTGGACATCCAGACGCCGCTGCCGCTCCGGGCTGAGCCGCTGCACCGCCTGCAAAGCGAGATCGTATCGTCCGAGAGCGGCCAGTGTATCGACGAGAAGCACGTGCAGCTCCTCGTCGGTGCTGCTGGTCCGCGCGCCGGCAACGAGCGCCGCCTCTGCCCTACGCACCATCGCGTCACGGACGCCCACCTCGGCACGCGGGTCGGCCCACAGTACCCGGTCACGCGCCAGTTCCAGGTTCGCACGGACCCTGGCATCGGCGTCCGCGATACGCTCGATGTATCCGGCCGCCCTCGCATAGGCACGGTCGCGGAGCGCCGCCCGGGCCAGTTCGTACCCGACGAGGGCCGCCTCGTCCGCATCCATCGTTTCATCGGCTAGCCGGTCGAGATCGCGCGATCGCTCCGCCTGCAGCAGAAGCCGCGCGAATTCCCCGATGCGTGCGCGCACCTCGGGAACGGCGGACGCACCGCTGCGCCATAGCTTGACGGCGGCGACCGCGTCCTCACGCTGCAGCAGCAATGCGAAGCGCTGCGCCTCGAGCGCGGGCCGGAGGGCTCTCACCCCGGCGGCCGATGTCTCCCGGTCAACGAGATCCAGCAGCCCTTCGGCCTGCGTCCCGTAGCGCTCGGCGCCGAGCCAGGCGGCGATATCCAGAAGCGCCGCCCACCGCTCCCCGGCCACCTCGATACCGAGCGCCGTCTGCCGCGCCGCCGCGAGTTCCCTGGACGCCAGTTCGTAGGCGACGACACGTCGAGCCACCGCGGCCGCGAGCCGGGAATCGAAGATCAGCCGGTGCGCAAAGAGCCGCGGCGGCTGAACGCGCCACACGATCTCGCGCTCCACGATGCGCGCGAGCATCCGGTCGCGCTCCGTGGGAACGGCCTCCGTAGCGAGCGTCAGGGTGGTCGCGAGATCCGAGAAGCCGACCAGCAGGAAGCGCTCCGCGAGCGCCAACAGGCGCGCGTCGCGCAGTTCCGGGGCATCCCCGGCCTGAAACAGCATCTGCGCTTCGGCGCCGGCCGAACCGTCCGCGACATCCGCCCCGGCGAGTTCCCGCAGCGCCGCGATGCGCTGCGCGATATCTCCGATCGTGGCCGCCCGTTCCCTGGCCTCCGCACGGGCGGCGGGAGACAGGAGAGCGCCCAGCGAAGCGGCTCGCCGCTTGAGCGCATCCTGCACCGCCGGGCTCGATACCTCCAGGACGCTGCGCCAGGACATGCTGTGTGCCTTTTCGGCGCTGGCGACCCGGCCCTTCGACAACTCGATCCGCGCGAGATCCTCGAGCAACGCGACCCGCTCAGCGGGGTCGTCGAGTTGAATGATCGCGTTGCGCGTCTCCACCGCCAGGTCGTCGGCGGCGCCCGCCGATATGGAAGGCACCTTCAGCCCGGCGAACAGCGCGACGATCAGATCGAGCCACAACGGCTGCGCCGCGCGCCTGTCGTACGCCACGCCGTCCTGCCGCGCGGACAGCTGGTGGCTCCGCAGCGCGGCACGCGCCCGGTCGATGGTCTCGGTCGCCGTGGAGAACACCAGCGGGTCCCGCCCACGGTAGAGGCTCCACCGCTCGCTCGCCGTCGCGTCCCGTGCCGGGATTGCGACACATGTGACCAGGGCAGCGATCTGGAGCGCCGCGATCGTTGCCCTCTGAACCGATCGTGGAGCGCGCACGCGTTCGTATCCTTACTTGTCGGCCGGTCCGGCGCGGAACACGAAGCGCCGCGCAGCCAGGAAGTTGACGATCATGCCGGACAATGCGCCCAGCCCCGCCGCCGCGACCGGGTGGCGGTAGAAGACGTCGCTGCCGGCGACCAGGGCGGTATAGGTGCCGAGATTGAGCAGCGCGCCGCCGCTGTTCGAGGCCAGATAGCGGCCCCACTCCAGAACCGGGTGTCCTTCCGCCTCCGGAAAGGTGAATCGGCGGTTCAGCGCCCAGGCCGCCGTCGCTGCGGCGAGGAACGAGATCGCGCGCCCGGTGTAGGGTGACGTACCGGCAGCTTCGATCGCGACGAACAGGGTGGCCGCATCTACACCGAAGGCGGCGACCCCGACGAAGCCGAACCGCACAAACCGCGAAGCCTCCGCCGCAGCCAGCCCGGCGCGGCTCAGGGGATCCGCCACGGAACGGCTCCATGCGAGAGGTAGTGCAGCCGCTTCAGTTCCCGACGGCCCCGCGTGACCGTGTCCAAGATCAGGCCGCACACGAATGACAGCGCAGCGAGCACGATCAGAGCCGACGCCAGCACCGCCGTCGGCAACCTCGGCACCAGCCCGGTCGCCATGAACTCCGTGATCAGTGGTATTCCCATCGTCAGGCTCGCGAGCACGAGCAGGCCGGCAACAATCCCGAAGAAGCTCAGTGGCTTCTCGAGCTTGAACAGGTCCACGATCAGCTTGAGGATGCGCAGTCCGTCGCGAACGGTCGACAGCTTTGACGACGATCCCTCAGGCCGCTCGCCGAACGGCGTGCTCAGTTCGTCGACCGGCAGCCGCAGTTCCAGGGCATGGACCGTGAGTTCCGTCTCGATCTCGAAGCCGGTGGAGAGCGCCGGGAAGGTCTTCACGAAACGACGGGAGAACACCCGGTAGCCAGACAGCATGTCGACGAAGCGGCTGCCGAAGATGAAGCCCACCACACCGGTGAGCATCCTGTTGCCGAACGCGTGGCCCGGTCGGTAGGCCTTGGCGTCCTGGGCGGCGCGCGACCCGACGACCATGTCCAGGCGGTTCGCCAGCAGATACTCGACCAGGAAGGGCGCGGAACGAGCATCGTACGTGCCGTCTCCGTCGGCCATGACGTAGACATCGGCGTCGATGTCCGAGAACATCCGCCGCACCACATTGCCCTTGCCCTGAAGCGGCTCCCGGCGGACCACGGCGCCGGCGGCCTCGGCCGCGGAATAGGTCCCGTCGGTCGATCGATTGTCGTACACGTAGATCGTCGCGTTCGGCAGGCTCTCGCGGAAGCCCGCGATGCATCCGGCGACCGTCAGTTCCTCGTTGTAACAGGGGAGCAGAACCGCGATCGACAGACCACCGAACCGCATCAGAAACTCTTCGCGGCTCAGCACGCGGCGTTCGGCGGTGGAGGGTATCTGCCTCATTGCATCACTCCTTCAGCAGCGCCGTCGCCGCGTTGATCGTGCGGGAGATGGACGAGATGCGCAGGGCGACCGGCTGTCCGATCTCCGACACGGGGAGGTCCTCGCTCAGCGAAACCTCGATGCGGGCCAGTGCCGGGGTGTTGAAACTCCGGCCGCCATAGCTGTTGGGATCGATCGACGCCGCCTTCACGCGCTCGACGGTCCCGGCGACGCTCTGCCGGCCGTCGAGAAAATCGACGAACGCGTCGTCGCCGGGCTTCACGTGGCGGGCGGCCTCCAACGGCAGTTGCGCCACGACCACCTGGGCGGCGGAATCCGGCGTCATGCCCACGAGCGCCTGATTGACGTTCACATACTCGCCGTCGGCGATGTACGTCGTGGCCAGCACGCAGTTGCACGGACTCTGGACGAGCCGAACCGCGCCCAGTTCGCTCTCGATGACCGCCAGCACCGTGTCTTCGGTCACGTCCGTCCCCGGCGCGACGAGGAGGCTGCGCACTAGGCCCGCGAGCGGCGCGCGCACCACCACTGAATGGCGGCTGCTGAGCGTGCCTGCGGCCTCGGTCACGAACGTACGCTCGGCGATGGATGTACCGACGAAAACGAAGCAGGACAGGCCGACGATCGTCAGCAGCGTCAGCCCCACCACCTTCTTGAAGCGGGCCTTCGCGCCGCCGCCCGCCTTCGCGGCTCCGTCCGGCCGGCTCGGGACGAAGGCATCGCGCGCGGCCACGTCGAAAACGTCCCCCGCCCGGATCATCTGCCCGCTGAGATAGCCGTTCACGACGTATTGCAGAAAGCTCTGCTGCCGCCGGGTGACGTCGGTGAAGCAGAGCCCGGGACCGAGTGTCTCTCCGCCGCCGTGCTTCACTTCTGCCTTTATCGGCAACGACATCTCGAAGTCGTTGAACGGGATGCGCAGGACCAGGTCGTGGCGCGCCCCCCTGACCAGCGGACCCGCCTCGGGCGGCAGGCCCAGACCGCTGACCGAGATGTTCGACGCCTCGTAGCGCTCGCCCTTGAGCTCGACGGAGACGGGGATTCGAAGCCGCGGATGCTGCCGCTGCACTTCGGCTTCGTGGATCAGTTGCATAGTCTTCACTTGAAGACACTCCCCAATATCATTCCGACGGTCGCGGTATTCGGCACGTGAAGGAGACCGATCATTGCGCCAACGAAGGTGCCCAACATCGATACGCAGACCACATGCGCCAGCCGATTGTTGTATTTCGCCGCCAGCGTGGACCACGCGGACCGATCACTCTTCAGGGATGTTTTCTGCCTCGTCCATTTTTGCTTATCGAGTCTGAACAAAATATATGTCTTTATAATCGCACCGTAGACTTGGTTGAAATACATCAAGAAAGGATACCAGCCGGAGACACGATCCCTGGCCGTGAGTAGCGCAGTCGTCTGGACGAGACGACTGCAGGCGACCCAGAGCAAATAGAGATATGCAAAACTGTACTGAAAGAAACACGCAATCAATATTGCCGCGATCGGGCCGATCAGGGTTGTCCACATGGTGACCCGCTGATCGACGATGCACCACCAAGTGTAGAGCCCCATCGGCTTCGGCCCGAGCGCGATGGCACGGCCATTGGTGCGCAGCATGTTGCCGAACCAGCGGGTCATCAGGACCGTAGCGCCCGCAATGAAGTTGTCGGACGGCGGATCCTCCACGGTCCGGATACGGGCGTCCGGCACGTAGAGCATTTCGTAGCCGCGGCTCAGGATCCAGAACCAGCTGGACTTGTCGTCCCCCGTCAGGAACTTGATTCGGCCGAAGCGCCAGTGCTCGATCTCGTCGTTCTCGACCTGACGGATGAAGCTCGGATCGGTGACGATCGACGCGCGGAAAGCCGACATGCGGCCGGTCAGGGTGAGGACCCGGCGCGACAGTCCCACGGAGGACATGTAGATCTGACGCTGCGCGAACCGGAGATTGTACCATTCGCGATAGATCGCGCTGCCGCGCACGTCGCAGATCTCGTCCGTGGTCAGGGCGGCGGCGTTCGGGCGGAGCTTGAAGAAGGGCAGCGTGTCGGCGAGCAGGTTCCGTTCGAGCATCGTGTCGCCGTCGATCACGCAGACCACCGCATCCTGCGCCGGGTGGAGCGCCGAAATCGCGCGGAAGCCGTACCCGAGCCCGGCACGCTTTCCCTTGCCGGCGATCCGCACGATGCAGAGCCGAATGTCCGGGGACGGCTCGAAGGACTCGAAGACCGTGCGGACGAGCCTCTCCTCCGCACCCTCGACGATGGACGCGACGATGGTGGTGGGCCGGCCGTAACGGATGGCTTCCGCGATCACGGAGCCGAACACCAGCCGCGATACTTCCGGGTCGATCCGGAAGCTCGTGACGAGGAGAAAGACCTCGGAGGGGTGCCCGCCGTCCGGAAGCCGGGCGACGGCGCGGCGCCACTTCGGAAACACGATCTTCCGGTAGATCAGCGAGCGGACGACGTGCAGGGCGCCCCAACTGTAGCGCCAGATTCCGATCGCGCCGATGACGAACAGGAAATAGGTGCTGTAGGGATTGAAGATCCAGGGCGGCGCGGTGATGAGACCGAAACCGACCAGAAGGACGAAGGCGAAGTAGGAGGTCATCCCCCAGGCCTGATAAGGCTCCCGGCTCAGCGCCTCGTCGACGACGCGGAACGCGCGCGCGCGCATCGCCCAGGGCTCGGGCTCCGGCGGTGGCAGAGGATAGATGCCGGGGTTCGCGTTCATTGCGCGACGGGCTCCTCGACGGTCGGGAGCGGGGCGCTGAAGCGCGCCATCGTCGTCCAGTGCTCCGCCTTCGCCTTGTCTGGCTCCACGCCGACACCGGCGTGATAGGCATAGGCGAGGCGGCGCATGGCATCCGGATCGCCGCGGCCTGCAGCGCGTTCGAGCCAGGCGACCGACTCCCGCGGGTCGATGTCCGCGCCGAAACCGATGGCGTGGGCGTTGGCGAGTTCGCGCATGGCCTCGGCGTCGCCGGCCATCGCCGCCTTGCGCCACCATTCCACGGCGGCAGCCGGATCGACATCGCCGAAGGCGCCGCGACTGTAGAGGGAACCCAACTCGCCGAAGGCTCCGGGAACGCCGGCGGTCGCCGCGGCCTCCAGCCGTTCACGCGCCCCTTCGGGGTCCGGATCGCCGAACCAGCCGGCCGCCAGGCCGCGGGCGAGCGCAATCCGGGCGCCAGCGTCGCCCATGTTCGATGCCTTTTCCAGAAGGCGCCAGCCCTCCGCCGCGTCCCGCTCGGTGCCGTCGCCGACGGCGAGCGCTTCGCCGGTTTCGCGGAGGCCGGACGGATCGTCCCGGTCGGCGGCACGGCGAAACATCGCGAAGCCGGCAGCGGCATCGGGCTGTCCCAGCCAGCCGGAACGGAGCGCACGGCCGACCGCGACGAACCCCCAGGGCTGCGTCTCGGAAGCCGCTAGCGCGCGCTGCATCAGGCGCTCGGGACCGTCGCCGGTCGCCGGGACGGCGCCGCGAAAGCGGAGCGCCGCCAGTTCCACCAGCGCCTCGGGATCCTCCATGTCGGCCGCCATCTGCCAGTAGCGCGCGGCGGCGGCCATATCCAGCCTCGCAGCATGGTGCCGCGCGAGCGCCTTCGCCGATCCGACGTGGCCCTGCGCCGCCGCCTTCCCCAGCCAGTCGACCCCTTCCGCCAACGCATCGGGCGTGAAGGAATGGCTCAGCAGCCACCGGCCCAGCATGGCCGCCGCGGCCAGATCCCGCGCAGCGGCCGCCTTCCGCAACAGCCCCAGGGCGCGCTCGACCTGCGGCGGATCGCTGTTGAACGCCAGGCCGGCGAGTTCACGGATCGCCGCCACGCTGCCCAGGTCGGCGGCCCGCGCGAACGTCCGCTCCGCCGCGGCGGCGTCGGGCGCGCCGCCCAGGCCGTCACGATAGGCTCGCGCGAGTTCCATCAGCGCCGTGGTGTCCGGCGGGACCGCAGCCGCCGCCCTCTCGAACAGCGCGCGTGCGCGCTGCGGATCGGGCGTCGCGCCGTAATCGCCGCGGTACCAGCGGCCCAGTGCCACGATCGACGCCAGGTCGCCACCGTCGGCGGCCGCCTCCAGCAACGCCAGCCCGCGCGCGATGTCCTGGGGCACGCCATCGCCGGACAGAAGCAGTTCGCCGAGGAGGCGCGATGCGCGCGCATCGCCCGCGACCCGCGCGGCCTCCAGCCATTCGGCGGCGATCGTGGGCGAGCGCGGCAGGAGCTTTCCGTCGAGATACAGCGTCGCCATCGCCGAGAGTTGCGAACAGTCGCCGGCCCCGAGGCGCGCGCCCATCATCTGCTGCGCGAGCGCTATCCACTGCCGCGCCTCCTCGGGCCGGCGCTTCTGCGTCGCCAGTGCCGCGAGCTTCAGGGCGCCGCCTTCGAGCCGCGCCTGGACGGCCAGCTTGTAGAACAGCTCCGCCTGGGCGAGATCGACGGCCTGTCCCGCGAGTCCGTTCTCGTATATCGGCCCGAGCAGCATGGCGGCCCGGCGGTACCCAAGGGCGAGCGCCCGCCTCAGCCGCTTGACCGTCTGCTCGGTGGCAGTGTTCGTCCCGGCAAGGTCGGCGGCGGCGAGTTCGTAGAGTGCCGCGGCCCGCTCGGCCGGCACGCTCTTCACCAACGATTCCAGAACTCTCCTGGCGATGTCGTTGTCGTCGTCCGTCGCGCGGGCCGACAGGGTCTCGCGGGCGAATGCCAGCGCTTCCGCCGGAGATGCCCCTTTGGAGTCGGGCGTCCAGCGCGACCAGTCGACCGCGGTCGGGATCGCCAGGCGCGTGGGCGGCACGCATATCTTCGCGTAGTCCGCCTGGGCCGGCCGGAGCACGGGGATGTCCTGGGCCTCCACGGCCGTGGAGGCGTAGGAGGCCGTGGCGGCGCCCAGAACCAGCAAGCACGAGGCGCCGGCCATGCGAACATGCGGCGCGATCCGGATGCGTGTCGTCACCGTCCCACTCCCTGCAGGTTGGTTGCCGTGCTCGCCCAGAAGCAGGTGGCGTTGCCGGCCGAGAACTCGTCGATCAGCGGCCGCTCCGGGAGCACCTCCCGTTCGGCGAGCAGACGCATGCGGGCCGCGCCGGCCGCTTCGGGAAAGGTCCCGGCCGCACGCTCGACCCAGGCCATGTAATGGCGCCCGTGGCCGCGGCGATCGAGGTAGCCGGCGTCCTGCACGAAGTAGTCCTGCGACGGACCGGCGATGTAGTTCTCGGCGACGTAGGGCAGCAGGTGCGTCGGGTAGCGCGCACCGTCGACGATGAAGGACATGACCGGGAGGAGCAGAGCCTCCTCGTACATCCTCGCCAGTTCGGCGAATCCCTGCGCGCGCAGCGCTGCCGACATCACCGTAAAGCTCGATGCCGACTGCCGCATGTACCAGAGCGCGCGAGCCCCGCGCCGAACCTCCAGCGGAAGGCTCCCGTCCGGCCGGATGTCGCGCCGCGCCATATCCAGCGCCGCGATACCGCGATTGAAGAGTTCCGCGTCGCCGATCCAGCTGCCCCAGACCATTTGCACGCTGTCGGCGAGATAGCGATGATTGTTGCGGTCGACCTCGCCGTCGAACCGGTGGTCGATGCGCCGGACCAGCCCGTCGAGCCAACGCCCGACCTTCGCGGCGTCGTCCGCCGCCATCCGGCCGTCGAGAAGTGTGAAGGCGACGATCGTTGGCAGGAGGAGCCGCTTCAGGGCGTAATACGCATCATGCGACACTTCCGTCGCTTCCAGCGCGCGCGCTTCGGCCCACCGGACCATCAGCTTCGCCAGGGCGTCGCCGGAGGCCGCGTGACCCGCAAGGTGGCGACCGGCCAGCACCATGACGGTCCAGGAGAAACTCTCCGCCCGCTGATCGGATCCGTAGCCGGACGTGCCGCGAAGGCCGTCCAGCACCTCCATGTCCGGATCAATCTCGACATCCGCCGCATCGCAGAAAGCGGCGCCGGCGGCGTCCCCTGCCCGCCGCAAGGCCGCACGGCGTGCCGACGCATCGACGATGCCGCGCCGCGGCGAGACGGTGCGGACGGACGGCACGGGCGCGGCCGGGGCGACAGCGCAGTCGGCCAGCGACAGAGCGTCGGCCCCGCGATATCCGCCCGGCGATTTCGCGCGCTTCTCGGCCGCCTCGACGACGCGGTCGCGCTGCGCGTCGCTGCCGATGCAGGAAATCCTGGACAGCGCGGCGTCGTACCAACCTCTTTCGGCGGCCCGCTTCAGCACGTCGGCAGTGTAGTCGTCCCGCGAAAGTGCTTCCGGAACACGGCGGGCATGATCGTACGCCCACTCCAGCCGCTCCCGGCGATCGGCCTCCGGCATGTCTGGCTCGGCCAGCGCGAGCCAGATCGCGCTCGCACTCTTCGGCTCGCGAACGCCGCGGGCGATCCGGACCGCGTCATCCGAGCGCCCCGCGGCGAGAAGATCCTTCACCATGTCCCGGACCGCGAGGCCGTGCATGCGCGGCGCGTAGATCGCCTCGGCGGCCCTCAGGGCCGTCGGGAGGTCGCCCAAGTCCAGCACCTCCGTCGCGAGATCGCGGAGCAGCCCGTCCCGCCTCTTGTGTGCCTCGCGGGCATCCGCGGCAATCGCGAGGTCGACAGCCGCGCGCAGGTCGCCCCCCTCGGCCAGTCTCTCGACCTCTTCCGCCCAATCCGCAAAGGCGGCTGGATCGATCCCGCGCGCCCGGGCCAGCCGCGAGGCGACCGAAGCGCGGACCTGTCCCGGCGCGAGGTTCGCCATGGCCGCTTCCGCCATCGCCCGATCGCCGAGGGAAAGCGCGGCGTCGGCCACGGCGGCCGTCATGTTCTGCCCGGCCGGCGTCGCGCCGGCCTCCCCCGCGAGGGCATCGAGAGCGGCGTGCAGCCACTCCGTCGTGCCCGTGTCGCGCGCCAGGGCGACGAACCCCGCCGCACGCAGTTCCGGCACCGGGATCGCCCGCACGGTCTCCGCCAGATCGACGGTCCCGCGGTCGGTCCCGGCAAGGACCACGTCGAGCAGCCTCAGCGCGACCTCGCCGGCCTCCCGGCCGCCCGGCACGGCGGACACGCCCGTCGCCGAAGGCTTCGTCACGTCCTGGAGAAGGCGGCTGTAGGCTGGAATCCACATCGACCGATCCGTGGTTTCGATTGCCAGAATTCGCGATTCGACCTCAGCTGCACCCGCCGCATTCACGGCAGCCGACGTCGCAGCCGCCACCGCGGCGAGCATCGGGAAGAGCAAAGCGGTAGTGCGCATGCCTTCTGCTCCGGCGGCCTTGCGCGACCCGCGACCTACCAGCAGATGCCCTCGTACCGACCGTTCGTCCGCATCTGCGGGTTGTATCGGACGAGGTCGATGACGTGCTGCTCCGGGCGCGGTCGAATCAACGCCTTGCGGACTTCCGGATCGCTCTTGCCCACCACAATCGTCTTGCCGTGGTTCAGCGCGTCGTCGAGCTCCGGGGCGACGAGTTCCGAGAGGTGATGCAGCCTGGACGTCACGTACTCCAGGTTGCTTCCGATCAGCATCCCCGTCTTCAGGTCCTGGTCGTAGATCTTGAGTTCGTAGCCCTTGCCCAGTAGGCGTTCCGCCAGCTCGACCAGCGGGCTCTCGCGGAGATCGTCGGTGCCTGTCTTGAACGTCAGGCCGAGCATCGAGACCTGCCGGTTGCCGGTCCGCTCGACCATGTCGAACGCCGCCCGGATCTGGCTTTCGTTCGCGCGCATCGTGGCGTCGAACAGCGGAGTCGCGACGTCGAGTGACATTGCCTTGCGGCGCAGCGCCCGGAGATCCTTGGGCAGGCAGGAGCCACCGAAGGCGAAGCCCGGCCGAAGATAGGCCGGCGAAATGTTCAGCCGGGTATCCTTGCAGACCACCTGCATCACTTCGTGGCCGTCGATGTCGGCCGCCTTGCAGATGTTGCCGATCTCGTTCGCGAAGGTGATCTTGACGGCGTGCCAGGCATTGTTAGCGTACTTGATTGCCTCGGCGGTCTGGACGGCGACCACCACCTCCTCGGACGCGATACCGTGGGTCAGCTGGCGCAGGACCGACACGATCTCCGGACCGTCCGCACCGAACACGGTGATCGCGGGATTGAAGAAGTCGTCGATCGCCGAACTCTCCCGCAGGAATTCGGGATAGATCCCGATCACGAAGTGCCTGCCCGCCTCGAGGCCCGAACTCTTCTCCAGCGTCGGAACGACGACGCCGCGCACGGAACCCGGCAGCATGGTACTCCGCACGACGACGGCGTGACGCGATCCGCCGGTCTCGGGCTTGCGGGCGATGGCCTCACCAATCTGCTGGCAGACCCGCCGGACATAGGAAAGATCCAGATCGCCATTCGCCATGCTCGGCGTGCCGACGCAGATGATGCTTACGTCGCTGCCGCGCACCGCCGCGTCGGCATCGGTCGTGGCCGTCAGCCGGCCGGACGACACGCCTTCGGCGATCATCTCGGGCAGGCCGCTCTCCACGATCGGCGCCTTGCCGCGGTGAATCATGCCGACCTTGTGCGGATCGACGTCGACCAACGTCACACCATGGCCGAGTTTGGCCAGACACGCGCCCGACACGGAGCCGACATACCCCGCTCCGAAAATGCTTACCTGCATGTTTCCGATTCCTATCGTACGGGCGTCAGTTGAGAGGATGCAGTCCGCGCGTAGATATCCTCGTAGCGAATGATATCGTCTTCTCCGAGGTACGACCCGGACTGCACTTCGATGATCATCAAGTCGATCTTCCCGGGATTTTCCAACCTATGAACAGCCCCGAGAGGAATATAGGTCGACTCGTTTTCTCCAAATATTTGGCGGTTTCCATCGATGGTCACGATCGCGGTGCCGCTGACGCAGGTCCAGTGTTCGGCCCGGTGATTGTGACTTTGGAGACTCAGCTTGCCGCCGGGTTTCACACAGAGCTTCTTCACTTGGTAGCGGCTGCCGGACGAGATCGACTCGTAGTAGCCCCACGGCCGATAGACCCGCTTGTGCTCGAACGCTTCCTGCCGGCCTTCCGCCTTCAGCCGGACGACGAGATCCTCGACCTCGCTCATCCGATCCCGGTCCGCGACCAGCAGCGCGTCTCCTGTCGCGATGACGACCAGATTGCGCACGCCGAGTGCGGCAACCAGCATGTCGTCGGAATGGAGATAGCTGCGCTCCACGTCGGCACAGACGATGTCGCCGCTGGTGACGTTGCCGCGATCGTCGCGCTGCTGCCGGCGCCACAGCGCACCCCAGGAGCCGAAGTCGCTCCATTCCAGGTCGGCTTTGACGAGCGCATTGCGCGCGCAACTCTGAAAGACGGCCGTCTGGAACGAAACCGCGGGCGCCCGTACCGACGCCGCCTGGTCGAGACGGAAGAAGTCCAGATCCTCGACGCCCCCCTCGTAAGCGTCCCGTGCGGCATCGAGCGCTTCCGGCGCGTAGACGCCGAGTTGGTCCAGCACCGTGGATGCCGTCGCGATCAGGATGCCCGTGTTCCAGAGATAGCGCCCGTCGCCCAGGAACTTGGCGGCACACTCGCCATCCGGCTTCTCGACGAAGCAGGCGATCGCGTCGGCGCCTTCGACGCCCGGAATGGCTTCACCGGACAGGACGTAGCCATAGTCCCTCTCCGGCCAGATCGGCGGGACCCCGAGCGTGACCATCCAACCCGCGCGGGCAGCACGAGTTGCGGTCTCGACCGCTTTCGCGAATGCCGGCTTTCCGGCGATCTGGTGGTTGGCTGAGAGCACCAGAAGGACCCCTTCGGGGTCGGTGGCCGCAACGTGCAGCGCCGCGACCCCGATCGGAAGCGCCGTGTCCCGTGTGACGGCCTCGAGGATTATCCGCGCCCCCCGACCACGCAGATGGTCGGCGACGAAGAAGCGCTGGTCGTCGCCGCAGACGACCACCGGCTTGCGGTAGAGTGCCGGATCGGCGACGAGGCCTGCGACGTGCTGAATGTTGGAGCCCTCCCGAGACAGGGACATGAACTGACTCGGGTAGGACTGACGCGCCAACGGCCAGAGCCGTGAGCTGCTGTCGCTGGACAGCAGCACGGGCGTGATCCGGGAATCGCCAAATCGATCGATCGTATCCGGCATTTATAGAGCCTCCGAAGGCGAGGTCGGTTCAGCCGAAAGCAGCCTGACAGAACTCAACACCAGAACATCAGGCAGTGTGGGACGGTCAAATCGATGTAACGAAGCGGCCATACCGCGATTTACTTCGATACACCGAACTCGACCGCCGTGTTCACCTATATCCCGAGGAGATCATTTGCTTGGTAGTGCAGCAAGAATCCATCGGAGCTAGGCCCTAGGTGCTGGATTCCATCGAACAGCGCATCCGGATCCCGCTCCGCCGCGAAGATGTAGTTCCAACCCGTTTGTGTACCCGCGGCGCCGTCCGCATCGCTCAGCAGCACATCGACCGCACCCGTGCCGTTCGTGCCGATGGCGACGTCGTATTGCCGGACGTCCAGGAAGGTGTTCGCCCCCTCGGGGGCGGGACCGCCCGGCGGCACCCCGTCCAGGTAGAGGCCGCCTTCGGCGACCACCACGCGCACGGTGGTGCCCGGCGTTCCATCGACGAACACGGTGTGGGCCGCGGTCGATACGGTGTCCCCCCACTCGAAACCGTCGACGTCGACGACGGGTGCCGGCGGCAGATCGCTGCGGACCACGGCGCTGCCGCCGGCGAGCTTCGCGGGGTCCTTGAACAGCCGCGTGGTGGCTTCCGTGCCGTCGGCGAACGTCATCGTCACGGTGGATCCTGCCAGTTCGAGCCCCGAAACGGCGCCCGTGTCCGCGGGTCCGGGGGGCGCGACGCCCTTGATGTTCGAGGGATCGGCGTCGATCGAGAAGTTCAGCCGCTCACCTGCGCCGAACTCGTCCAGGTTGATCCGGAGGGTCTGGAATCCGCCGTCGAGCGGGTCCTCGTAACTAGCCGTTGCCGCGAAGGAGCCGTATTTGGTGTCGATCGTGAAGGGCTTCGGGGTCGCGGCGTCGCCGGCAGTCCCCAGGGGGTCGAACACCATCTGCGGCAGAATTGCCGTGCTGGTGTCGATCGTGACGCTCAGAAGGTCGGGGCCGCTGTCCGGCAGGTTCACCAACTCGAAAGAGTTGCTCGTGAAGGAAGAGGTGCCGAGCACATTCTTTAGGGTTATCCCCAGAAAGGCCGACGGTGTCGGTGCGGGTGGCGCGTCGGCGAGCGCGGTGACCGTGATGTCCGCCCAGGAAGCGGTGAATTCCTCGGCAGGCCCTACGGACGAGCCGATGATCCCCACCGCGAGGCCGGACGCGACGTTGCCGGTCGTGCCCGGCAGGTTGCGGGCCTGCGTGTAGGACCCCTGGATGGCGTCCAGCGTATCGCCGATCGCGAGGAACTGCTCGCCCGCGCCCGAGAAGGTCTCGCCGTTCAGGGTGTAGCTCCAGCGCGGCCGGACCGCGCCGGTGTCGGTATTCACCTCGAAGTCGAGCTGGATCTCGGTCGTTTCGAAGAGCTCGGGGATATTGTAGAGCTTGCGATAGACGACGACGTCGTCGACCTCCTGCTTCACCTCGATCGACCCGCCCTGGTGCTGGGAGGCGGCGACGCTGATGTAGTCGAACTGGCTGCCGGTCCCGATGAAGATACCCTGGGACTGGTACTGCGCCGGAGTCGTCGAATCGAACGGGTTGTCGATGACCGACGAGATCAGCGCGCCGTGAACGCTGTCGTCGAAGCTGACGCCGAACTGGAAGGCGTTCTCCTGGTTGTTGGCGCCGCCGTTGGCCTCCCCCTCGCTGACGAAGTTGACCTGGAAGACCGGATTGGCGCCGGAGGGCAGGATGTTGTCGGGATTGTACAGCTCGGTGGGCTTGTTGGAGCCGTTGTACATTATCCCCGTGAAGCCCAGTCCGAAGATGCTGATCGGCCCGAGCGGCGGCGGATTGCTCGCGTCGCGCGCGAAATCCCACACGACGGTCTCGCCGGCCGAAAAGGTCGTCCCCATGCCGTTGTTCGGATCGCGCCAGAAGGCGTCGCTGATGTTGGCGACGCCGTCCTGGTCGACGTCGGCGGCGATCGACGGATCGATTATGACGGAGCCCGGTTCCGTCGGCTCCATGATGACGATCTGGCTGCTGCCGATGTTGGCGACCCACATGGTGCCGGCGAACGGATCCGTATCGCCCTGGGCGGCGACGTCGAGCGGCACCGTGTTGCCCAGCAGCACCTGCAGATAGTCGACGTCCTCGGCGAAGGTGCCCGTCGGATCCAGCTTGATGAGCGCGAGCCGGCCGTCGTAGCTGGCGGAGACGAGGTAGCCCTGCATCGCGCCGTCGAATTCGGACGCGGTGTACTCGGTGAGGCCGTTGGTCGAGGCGGAGAACGCCCAGAGCGAGCCGTCGTTCTCGGTGCCGGGGATCGGCCTGCCTTCGCTGTCGACGATGGCCTTGCGGGAAATGTTGTCGTTCTCGAACGACAGACCGCCCGTCACCGACGACCAGTCGATCGGCAGGCCCGACGGATCGGTCACCCAGCCGGTAACGCCGTCCGCCCCCAGATAGAGGCCGGCCCCTTCGGGATTGCCACGCGTCGGATTTGCGTGCCCACCATGACTGCCCTCCGCCACGAGATGCAGGCTGTCCTGGGAGACGGAGTTCTCGTTGGGGTTGGGCTGATTGGTCGCCCGGCCATTGCCGTCGTAGAGCGGAACGCCACCCCAGGTCGCGTTTCCGCCGTTGTCGACCACATAGATCTTGCCGGATTCCGTCCTCACGATGTCGTACGGGTTGCGGTAGCCGGTGGCGAAGATCTGAACCGGGCCGCCGGGCACGATCTTCGCCATGTTCAGGCCGTCATTGCCGCCGAACACGCCGTTCGGGTCGTCGTCGGGAATGCCGTCGTTGTTCGTGTCGATATTGGCGATGGTGGGATCGTCGACCGTCGGCAGGTCGTAGATCCAGGGGTTGGCCGTACCCGCGCCCTTCACTTCCATCGCGTCGATGGCGGCGAGGTCGACCTTCAGCACCGCCGCCGAATAGGCGTACTCGCTCAGGAAGGCGAACTTGCTGGAGGGCGAGCCCTGGTTGGTGTTGCCGCCGACGGTGACGTAGAGCGTGTCGCCGTCGAGCACCATCCCGTTGACGGAGTGGTTCTCCTCCGACCGCGGCAGGCCGCGAACGATGTCGACCTTCTCCCACGCCGAACCGTTCCAGGTGAGCCGGCTGACCACGCCGGAGTTCGTGTCGATGTTCTTGTCCAGCCCCGCCGGACCGCCGCCGACGACCGGATTGCTGGACGAGACGTAGAGGATCGGGTTCTCCGCCGTGCCGGCCACGAGAAGACCCGTCGTCTGGCGTCCGACCACGCTGGCGAGATTGCCCGAATCGTCGTGGTTGGGCATGTTCTTGACGAGGTCGATATACTGGGCGTCGATCACGTTGTAGCCGTCGCCGATCTTCTCCACCTCATACGACCAGACGCCGCCGAACCGCTCCGCGACGTAGAGCCGGCCGTCCGGGCCGAATTCCAGCGAGGTGGGATTGGCGAGCCCGTCGGTGCCCGTCAGGAGCAACTGCGAGAAGGCGTAGGGCGGAACGATCGGCTCGGAATATTCGACGTCCAGGCTCTTCCAGGTCGCCTCGAACGGGACGGTCGCCGCGGACGTGGCATAAAGGCCCGCCGCCAGCCCGCTGGCGACGCCGTCGATCGTATAGGTACCGGCGATCGCCTCGGCGACCTTGCCGGTTACCGCGAAGGGGACGACCGCATCGTCGATGTTGCTGTCGATCAGACCGCCCGTCTCGCCGAGGAGACGCCATTCCGGGGTGACGATGGTCTCGCCGGTGCTGGTGTCGACGTGAAGGGTCAGTTCGATGTCGGCGACGTCCGCGAGAGAGAAGCCAAGCGGCATGTCGAGCGTGAAGGACTGACGGAACGCGACGGCCCCGTCCTCTTCCCACAGAACCTCGATGCCGCCCGGCCCGGCCTTGGCGATGAAGGCCAGCTTCACATACGCGTTCTGATCGCCGGAGCCGATCTGCAGGCCGACCGCCTGATGGTTCGTCGGTGCGGTATCGCGGAAGGGGTTTTCCACGACGGTGCGCACCTCGAAGGCCTGCACGCCCGTCACGTCGACGCCGACCTGATAGCCGTGCGCCAGGGAGTTCTTGCCCTGATGGAGATCCCCGGTCGGCACCGCCGCCACGGTCAGCCCCTGGGCGGTCACGGTCGCGCCGCTCGGATTCTGCTGAAAGATGTTGTTGATCGTGCCCGGCACGGTCATGAGCCCGGACAGCCCCGCCTCGTAGGGCGTCATGGCGCCCCCCGCGGCCGCGGCGATCGCGCCGAAGTCGAGCCTGAAGGCGTCGTCCTGGGTCACGACGTTCGCGAACCCGTTCGCCCCATCGAGGGCGAAGGAATCCTCGCCGTTCAGCAGCCCGTCGCTGTCGAGGTCGAACCGCCCGAAGCCTTCGCTGACGTCGAGCGACAGCGTCTTCCACGTGGCTTCGAAACGCGTGGCACCAGCCGACGTGGCGTAGAGGCCCACGGCCAGGCCGCTGTCGACTCCACCGATACTGTAGGTTCCTGCGATGGCGTCGGCGACCGCGCCGGTCACCGCGAACGGCGCGGTCGCGTCGCTGGTATCATCGTCGAGCAACGTGCCGCCGGCATCGAACAGCCGCCAGTTGGGGAGGACGAGCGGCGTGCCGGTACTCGTATCGACTTCCAGGCCCAAATCGACGGTCGCCACGTCGGCTAGGGTCAGGCCAGGGGGCAGCGTGATCGCGTAGATCTGGCGCACTTCGACTACGCCCGCGTTCTCCCAGAGCACTTCGACGCCGCCGATGCCGCCCTGGGGAATAAAGGCGATCTTCACGTAGCTGTCCTGATCACCCGTGCCGATCTGGAGCCCCTGGGCCTGATAGCTCTGCGGCACCACCCCGGTGAAGGGATTGGCGATGGTCGTACGGGCCACGAATGCGGCCGTGCCGCTGACGTCCACGCCGACCTGATAGCCGTGGACCAAGCTGTTGTTCGCCAGATACGAATCGCCGCTCGGAACGGCCGCGACGGTCAGGCCGGCCGCATCGACTACCACACCGTTGGGCGCCGAATCGAAACCGTTCAGCGCGGAGCCCGGAACGGCCATCAGGCCGGTCAGGCCGGCCTGGTATGGCGTCGCGGCGCCGGAAGCGCCGAGGGCCGCGAAGTTCAGCGAAAGACCGTGGCCCGGCGCGATCACGAAGTCGGCACCGTTCGACGCATCCTGCACGAATGCGTCGGCGCCGTTCAGGATCCCGTCATCGTCGACATCAAGGCTGCCGAATCCGTCCGTAGCCGACACACCGAGTGTCTTCCAGGTCGCCGCGAACGGGGTGGTTCCCGCCGACGTCGCATAGAGACCGACGGCGAGGCCGCTCGCGGCGCCACCCACCGCATAGCTCCCCTCGATGGCGGCCGCCACGGCACCCGTTACCGCGAACGGCAGGACCACATTGTCGCTCTGGTCGTCGAGGACACTGCCGCTGGTGCTCAGCAGCTGCCAAGTCGGCGCGACGATCGCCACCCCCGAGGCGGTATCGACCTCCAGGCCGAGTTGGACCTCCGCGACGTCGGCGAACGTCTTGCCCGCACCGAGGTTCAGCGAATAGACGTTGCGGTAGGCGACCGATCCCTCGTTTTCCCAGAGGACCTCGATCGCACCGGAGCCGCCGTTGGCGATCAGCGCGACCTTGACGTAGGCGTTCTGGTCGCCGGTTCCGATCTGCAGCCCCTGCGCCTGGTAGTTCTGTGGAACGATCGCCTGGAAGGGATTGGCCATCAGGGTGCGCGCCTGAAATGCGGCCACGCCGCTGACGTCGACGCCGAACTGATAGCCGTGGCCGAGCGAGTTCTTCGCCTGATAGGAGTCGCCTGTCGGAACCGCCGCGATCCGTAGACCGCCGGCCGTAACGGCGACGCCCGACGGACCGTCGTCGAAGGCGTGCGCACTCGAGCCGGGTACCGTCGCCAGACCCGTGAATCCGGCTTCGTACGGGGTCAACGCCACCACGCTGGCGGCGCCGATCTCGACGAAATCGAGCGACAGGCCGGTATTCTCGTCGATCACGACAACTAGGCCGTTGCTCGCGTCCTGTGCGAAAGGATCAACGGCATTGAGGATGCCGTCCCCGTCGAGGTCGAAGCTGTCGGCACCGACTTGCGCGTCCACGGCCAGCGTCTTCCACGTCGCCGCGAACGGCGATGCGCCAGAGGACGTCGCATACAGCCCGACGGCGAGACCGCTTGCCTCGCCGCCGATGGTGTAGGTTCCGTTCACGGCCGCAGCGACCGCACCCGTCACGGCGATCGGCGTGACGCCGTTGTCGGTGCTGTCGTCCAACACGCTTCCGCCGACACCCAACAACCGCCAAACGGGCGCAGCAAGTACCGAGCCGGTGTTCGTGTCGACGTCCAGCCCGACCTCCACCTCGATCACGTTCGCGAGGGACGTGCCGGGCGGAAGGTCGAGAGTGAAGACCTTGCGGAACGCGACGGTGCCGCCGTTCTCCCAGAGGAACTCGATGCCCCCTACGCCGCCGTTCGCGATCAGCGCCACTTTCAGGTAGCTGTTCTGATCGCCGGTGCCGATCTGGAGGCCCTGAGCCTGATAGTTCTGCGGCGCCGTCGCCTGGAACGGATTGGCCATCACGGTACGCGCGTTGAACGCCGGGACGCCGCTGACGTCGACACCCACCTGATAGCCGTGCGCGAGCGAGTTCTTCGCCTGATAGGCGTCGCCGCCGGCGACCGCCGCGATGGTGAGACCGTTCGCGTCGATGGTGACCCCCGGCGGGGTGCTGTTGAACCCGTTGGCCGTCGCGGCGGGCACTGTCATCAGGCCGGTGAAGCCAGCCTCATACGGCGTTGGCGCGCCGCCTCCCCCGCTTGCCAGAGCGGCGAAGTCGAACGACAGGCCGGCATCCGAATCGATCACCAGGCCGCCGCCGTTGCTCGCATCGACCGCGAAGGCGTCGATCCCGTTCAGTATACCATCCCCGTCGAGGTCCAGCGGGTCGACACCGGAGGCGGCGCGAACTTCGATGGTCTCCCACGTCGCCGCGAAGGGCGTGGCGCCGGCCGACGTCGCGAAGAGGCCGACGGCCGCTCCGCTGGCCACGCCGCCGACGCTGTGCGTGCCGGCGAGCGCATCGGCTACCGCGCCGGTCACGGCGAAAGATGCTGGTGCGTCGTCGATCTGGTCGTCGAGAAGGCCGCCGTTCGCGTCGAAGAGACGCCAGCGGGGCGTAACCAGGGTCGTTCCACTCTGTCGGTCGACGCTCAGCTCGAGTTCGATGTTTGCCACCGCAGACAGCGTAACGCCCGGCGGCAGGTCGAGCGTGAAGGTCTGCTTGAACGCGACGACGCCATCGTTCTCCCACGCGACCTCGACGCCGCCGGCGCCGCCTTTGGCGATGAAGGCCAGCTTGACGTAGTTGTCCTGGCTGCCGGTCCCGATCTGGAGACCCTGGGCCTGGTAGTTCTGCGGCGCGACGAACTGAAACGGATTGGCGATCCGCGTGCCGGCCACGAACGCGGCGAGGCCGCTGACGTCGATGCCGGACTGATAGCCGTGCGCGAGGGAGTTCTTGTTCTGATAGGCGTCGCCCGCCGGTACCGCGGCGACCGTAAGCCCCGCAGGCCCCAGTGCCACCCCTGAGGGCGCCGGGTTCACGGGTCCGTTGGCTCCGCCGGGGACGGTCATGAGGCCGGTGAACCCGGCCTCGTAGACGGTTGCAGGGGGCGTGGCCAGCTGCCCGAGAGAGACGAAGTCGAGGCGCCAAGGGCTGTCCGCCTCAATCACTACATCGAGCCCGTTTTCAGGGTCCAGGGCGAAAGGGTCGTCGGCATTGAGGATGCCGTCGCCGTCCAGGTCGATATCCGAGGCCACGTCGCGCTCCCGAGCAGGGTCCGAAGGCGCCTATCGTGACGAATCTCGGTTGCACCGACCTAGATGCCGGACGGATCACATCCTTTAGAGGAGGCGCGCGCTATAATCGCCTGATTTCAACTGTTTTCGCAGAAATATCTAACTACGTAGTACACAAGAAAAACTATTGAGGGGTTTTGAGTACAATAGTAAGCTTTCCCACAGACGAGTGTGGCAGGCAGCTGCTATCGCCGACAAGAAACTTTGCTCGATCACTTCTCTTCACGAACCCGTGTAGAGGAGACAGAAGCGAAGAGGGACGGATACGCATCAAGATTCCGCGAATGGCTTGGGGGCCGAGCATGCGCTTCTTGATCATCGAGGACCATCCGCTCACGCGGCTGGGCGCGAAGCTTATGCTGCAGCAGGTGGCCGAGGACGTGACCATCGACGAAGCGGTCTATCTGTCTCAGGCACTTCAGTATGTCGCCGCCTATCATTACGATCTTGTGCTGATGGATCCGGGACTGCCGGACAACAACTCGATGGAGGGCGTGCGGCGCATCGCGCAGCATTGCGCCGGGGCGACGCTGATCGTGGTGTCGGGATCGGACGTCCCGGGCGCGATGGCGGACGCACTGGCCGCCGGCGCCCGCGGCTTTATCTCCAAGGGTCTATCGATACAGGAACATCGGGAAGCCGTCTCGGCGCTGATGGGCATGCTTCATCAGAAGCGGTCGTTGGAATCCCCCGGCCGAAAGGCCGAACCGACCGACGACGGGCCGATCCAAGTTCAGCCGGCGGGGATCGACGCGGGGATGGCACGGAACGAATTACATTCTTCGAGATGCGCCTTCTCGCCGCGGCAACGGGCGGTGCTGCAATTGCTCGTGGCAGGGCGGAGCAACAAGGAGATCGGACGCTCGCTCGGCCTTCAGGAGAATACGGTCAAGCAGCACGTCCGCGAGATCCTGCGCCGCCTGAAGGTACGCAACCGGACGGAAGCGGCGATCGCCGCGGCACCTCAGGTCGCCGAATGGCGGAACGCCGAACGGGGAGAGCAGCCTCCCGCCTCGGACTAGCCGTCGCGCACGCTCAAACCAGGAATAGTTCCATCCGTTTCGAGCGGACTGCGGCCTCGCTTTTCGCCCTGCTCTTAGAGCGCGCCGCGCTCGGAAGTTCCAGGGTGACGGCTAGGCCCGCGCCCTTACGGCAGGCAACTCTGATCACCCCCTCGTGCCGGGCGGCGATCACGGTGGCGACCGTCAGGCCCAGGCCCACGCCGTACTCGGTCGCCTCTACCTGCCGACGCCCGCGATAGAAGGGGTTCAGGACGAGTTCCTCCTCACCCGCCTCCAGCCCGATCGCCTCGTCGAGAACGACTAGACGCGACGACTCGCGGTCGGCCTCGACCCGCACCTCGATGCTGCCACCCCGAGCGCTGTACTGGATCGCGTTGTCGAGCAGACGGCGGACGGCCGTGATCAGCAGGTCCCGGCTACCGAAGCAGGACGGCTCCTCACCGGGCAAAGCCCGGATCGTCACGTCGACGGCACGGCTTTCCGCGGCCTGACGCACCGCGACGACCGCCTCAAGCGCAATGTCCTGCAACGACAGAAGCCGCATCGGAAGCTCAGCGTCGCGCCCGGCGAAACCGATCTCGCTGACCGACTTGGACAAACTGGAGATACGGTCCAGTCCACGCTCGAGATTGGGCCCGGCCGCACCTCGGCGGCTGTCTGCAGGCCCCCCGGGTCGTCCGACGCCACCGTTCACGACGATGGCGACGTAGCACGCGATATTCGCCAGTTCGTGACCTACCCCGGCGACAAGTTCCGGCCAGTCCAGAGGGTTACCCCTGGCCTTTTGCCTTGAGCTCATACCTCCCCCCGGAAACCCGTGCGGCAAATTCGCCCTCTGCCAAGATCGCACGAATTAGCCCATTCGGGCAAGGAATCGATGCCTTCGGCCGCGGATGCGGTGGCCCGCCCGCACAGGTGCTCAAATCGGGCCGTACATGCCGCGGCAACCCTCCACGCGATCAGATCCAGTCCACATCGCTCGGAGAGAGAACCTTGCTCGTGATGCCCGAGAGCAGGATGGACTGATCGTCGGACAGCGAAAGGAGCAATCCGCCGCTCACGAGCTTGCTCGTGAACGTGGCGCCCGCCCCGTACCCTTCGAATATGACATCGTCGACGGCATTCCAGTCCTTGATCACGTCGTGGCCACCGCCGGGCGCGAAGACGAACCTGTCGGCGCCGGAGCCGCCGACCATGGTGTCGTTGCCGCGCCCGCCGACGATCGTATCGTTGCCCGCCCCGAGTTCGATGCGGTCGCCGCCGTCGCCGGCCCGGACGATGTCGTTACCCTTGTCGCCGACGACGTAATGCCTCCCCGTCTGGGACAGCTCGATTTCCGCTCCGGCGGGGCCCAGATCGACCCGCCCCGGCCCTTCGACAACCACCTTCAACCCGCTCGGCATCTCCGCAGTCTCCAGTCGCTCCAAGCCCTGCGACCCGACCCGCAGGACCAGCTGGTCGCCGTCCGCGGCATCGACCATTTGGGTGCCGACATAGAGCTTCGGGGTAGTCGTCCCGGTCAGGTCGATCGTCTCGATACCCTGAAAACCCTTATAGTTGCGGGTATCGAAGGTGAAGGATCCGCTCTTGAAGAAGAGCGTATCGTCACCGTCGCCGCCGATGATCCGGGTGTCCGTCGCCACGTTGGTCAGGTAGATGCTGAACGTATCATCGGCATCGGAGCCCATCATCATGGTCGTTCCGGGCGACGAGGCGAGCGAGAGCCCCGTCTCCGCGCTGGCTTCGATAGCGACGGGCAGATCTCCGACACTCGTGCCGGCGAGCCCTTTCAGGACGATCCCGTTCGAGCCGCCCAGGTCGAGGATCAGATCGGAACCGCTGATGCGGTAGCCGGCATCCTGGATCCGGTCGATCGCGAAGTTGCGCAGTTCCAGAACATCGCCTCCGGACGCATCGAAGTCCAGGATCGTGTCGTAGCCGTCGCCGTTCGTGAAGACGAACCGGTCCGCACCGGCGCCCCCGGCCAGGAGGTCGTTTCCGAGGTCGCCGGAGATCACGTCGCGGCCACCGCCGCCGGTGATCGTATCGTTCCCGCCGCCGCCCGAGAGCCGCGACCCGTCGTCATGGCCGCGCATGAAGTCGTTGAGGCCGCCGGCATGCGCTTCGCGGAAATACACCGCATTCTCGGTCAGATCGGTCGGCGGATGGATCAGCTCGCCGCCGCGGCTCACGATCGTCCAGCTCTTGTTGGTGTAGTCGGCGAGCGACCTGTCCACGACGACGGTGTTCCCGTGGTCCGGACCGCCGTGGAAATTGATGTCGCGATCGGTCAGCGCGACATGGATGTCGTTCCGCAACTCGGAATTCCAGGCGCCGAACAGGACGGCATGCCGCATATCGAGCGACGTGACGTTGCCGATGCTGCTGTCGGTCACTTCATCGAGAATGACCCCGTAGCCGTTGCCCTCGCCGCCCTTGTTGTGCGCGCCTTCGGTTCGTAGGGCGTTCGCCTCCAGTTCGAGTGCGCGGGTGAACCAGATCGCATTGCTGGGCGCCTGCACCACGTCGATGTCCGAGACCTCGGCGCGGAAGGTGTTCTGGACCTTCAGTGCGCCCGCGCTCTCGAATGCGGCCTCGGTATTGTTGAAATCGTAGGCGTCGGCGTCCCCCAGCGTGAAGGCGATCTGAAACCCTTCGATCTTGATGCCTTCGAGAAGGCCGATCGGCGTGACCGTCGCCTTGCCGGACGCCAGGTCGAACCCCAGAGGCCGGTCAAGGGTTACCGTGCTGCCGGAAATGCTTTCGATCCGCGCCAGACCCTCACGCAGCGGGTCGGTGCCGGCGGGGCTCAGCTTGTCGTAGCCCTCCTGGTCGAAAAACGCCTGATCGTTCGCCTGGCTGTAATAGACGAAGTCGCCTGCCTTCAGGCCGCCCGCATCGTTCACCGAAACGGTGGAGGCGCCGGCCTTTGCATTGGCCTTCAGCGTCACCGACGTCGCCGCCTTGGCATAGACTTGGTCGCCGACCACGATGCCGTGCTTTTCGACACCGCCGTCCAGGTCGAAGACGATCTTCGTCTGTGCCGATCCGGCGCCGCGAAGTTCGATGTCGGGCCGGTCGATATAGAGAGTCGTGTCGAAGCGGAACTCGCCGGCACCGAGTTCGATGACGGTACCGGGTGCCGCGTGCCGGATGGTCGCCTGGATCTCGGCCACCGAGGCGCCCGCTTCGAACCGGATCACGCTCGGATTCCTGTCGGCCTCGCCGAACACGAAGTCGCTCTCGGCGACGGCGTCGGCCTGCACGCCGGCGAGCCGGATCTGTACGCCGCCGCCCGAGACGGTGGCGCCCCCGCTGTCGTTGATGATCGTGAGATCCTGCATGCCCGAAAGGTTCAGCGAACTGAGATCGATACGCTCCACCGAACTGTTGGTGTCGAAGTCCTCGATGAGCAGCGCCGTGGCGCCCGCTTCGACCACGAACAGGTCCGCACCGGTACCGCCGCGCATCGTGTCGCCGCCGCGGCCGCCGACCAGCACGTCGCCGCCGTCGCCGCCGACCATCATGTCCCCACCGGAGCCGCCGACGATCGTGTCGTCGCCGGAACCGCCATAGACCTTGCCGCCGCCGTCGCCGATGGTGACCCGATTGTCCGCGCCGTCCGCGAGGGTCACGCCGTTGCCGCCGACGAGGACCACGTCGGCAGCGTCGCCCACCCCGGACGTGTTCAGGTACGGCGTTCCCTTGTGCAGGATCGTCAGCACGCCGTGGTCCGACTGGTCCACGAAGCTCTGATCGATCGTGAGCTTCGGCGTCGTCGCTGCGGTGACGTCCAGCACGTCGATGCCGGTGATGTCGGGCAGCTTCGCCGTATCGAGGGTATAGGTGCCGCTGAGGATCTTCAGAGAGTCGATGCCGGCTCCGGCCTTGACTACGTCGTCGGCGCCGATCGCGGAGGTGTAGGCGGAGAAGACGTCGTTTCCGGAACCGCCGGCGAGATTGTCCGTCCCGCCGCCGAGCTTCGCAAACACCGCCGGATCCTGCGGCACGGGATCGCGTTCCGGCTCGGGCTCGGGCTCGGGCTCGGGCTCGGGCTCGGGCTCGGGCTCGGGCTCGGGCGCAGGTTCGGGTTCGGGCGCAGGTTCGGCAGGACCGGAGCCGGCCGCCCCGAACACGAAATCGTCGCTCCGTAGCGCACCCGCGGCAGTACCGGCGAGCCGGATCTCCGCGCCGGCCGCCCCGATCGTGACACCGCCGCTGTCGCCTGCGATCGCCAGATCATCCATCCCGGAGACGCCCAGGGCGGACAGGTCGATGCGCTCGCCGGTGTCGTTGGCGTCGAAGTCCTCGATGAGCAGCGACGTGGCGCCCGCTTCGACCACGAACAGGTCCGCACCGGTACCGCCGCGCATCGTGTCGCCGCCGCGGCCGCCGACCAGCACGTCGCCGCCGCCGCCGCCGACCATCATGTCCCCACCGGGGCCGCCGACGATCGTATCGTTGCCGGAACCGCCATAGACCTTGCCGCCGCCGTCGCCGATGGTGACCCGATTGTCCACGCCGTCCGCGAGGGTCACGCCGTTGCCGCCGACGAGAACCACGTCCGAAGCGTCGCTCACCCCGGACGTGTTCAGGTACGGCGTGCCCTTGTGCAGGATCGTCAGCACGCCGTGGTCGGATTGGTCCACGAAGCTCTGATCGATCGTGAGCTTCGGCGTCGTCGCCGCGGTGACGTCCAGCACGTCGATGCCGAGGATGGTCGGAAGCTTCGCGGTATCGAAGGTGTAGACACCGCTGAGGATCTTCAGGGTGTCGACCCCGGTACCGGCCTTGACCACGTCACCGGCGCCGATGGCCGAGGTATAGGCGGAGAAGACGTCGTCGCCGCTTCCGCCACTGAGAATATCGGCGTCGCCCGTCAGCTTGGCAGCGACGGGAGCGTCGGACGGACCGTCGATCTGGACGGCGCTGCGGACCTCCGACGCCGTGCGACCGACCAGTTCGACCGAACCGACCCCGCCCAGGTTCAGCAGGACTCCCGTCGCCGTCTGCGTCGTCGCGATGTCGGCGAAGGACCTGATCGTGGTGAAGCCCTGCAGCACGAGGCGATCGCCCTGGGCGGCATCGAAATCCTCGATGCGGTCTTGGCCATCGGCGAAGCTGATCACGAACCGCTCGGCGCCGACACCGCCGACCATGACGTCGTCCCCGGCACCGCCGGTCAGCGTGTCGTCACCGTCCCCACCTTCCAGCCGATCGCCGCCGGCCTCGCCTTCCAGGATGTCGCGCCCCCGACTCCCGTAGAGCGCATCGCCGCCCTCGCCGCCGCGGATCGTGTCGTCACCGACGCCGCCGACCACGCGATCGCGGCCCGTACCACCTTGGACGAACCCACCGGCTTCGCCGAGGCTCATGCGATTGTCCCGACCGTCGATCAGCGTGATCGGCCCCGTTCCGTCGAGGATCAGCCCGGCCGGGTCGGTGACCCCGGAGCTGTCGAGCCTGTCGACCCGAGCGGACCCTAGCCGGACCCGCAGCACGCCGGCGTCGCTCTGGCCCACCATCGCATCGTCGACGGTGAGCACGATCTTGCTGATGGCATTCGACAGATCGAGTTCGTCTATTCCGGTGACATTGACGAAATAGGCGGGTCCGAACGTGGCGCTGCCGTTCAGAATGCGCAGGACGTCGTATCCATCCCCTGCGCGAACGGTATCGCTGCCGCTGAACTTGCTCATCCAGGCAGTGACCAGGTCGTCATCCGCCGTACCCGCCACGAAGTCGGTCTTGTCTGTGAGATCGATCGTCACGCCGGCCATCTGCCGCTCCGTCAAACGCACGCCGCCGTAGATCGCCAGCATCTAGCCCGACAACATTGACGATTCCTTAATGCGTAAAGTTTGAAACATCCAACCAGCTTGTCGCGATATGACACCAAGAACAGATCCGCCCATGCATCTGACAACATCGCGATTTGCAATAGTTTGGCATTTAAAAAAATCAAAGGCCGGTGAGCAACAATGTCTTCTTCAAAGATATTATCTTTGCTTCAGACACAAGGCTTGCCGGTCGATTCGGCGCCGTCGGCGCACATGCACATCGGGCTACCGGCCTCCTGCTCCCGCAGCACGCCAAGGACGGATCTGTGTTTGGGTGAGACGAAGTGCGGTTTTCCCCGCGAGGCGCAGGAGATGGTGTTCGACGAAGTAGTTCGCGCACTCCACGGGCGTGAAGGCCCGGATGGCGCCAGCGACAGCGTTCCAGAGCGCGTCGCGGGTTCGTGCGACGACGTTGCGGAGGAGTTCCTTGAGCTTGGCGAAGGCGTTCTCAATCGGGTTGAAGTCGGGGCTGTAGGGCGGGAGGAAGCGCAGCTCGGCGCCCGCCGC